>NZ_BAAGXY010000083.1:0-9828 GCF_054779595.1 Angustibacter peucedani | reverse complement strand
TCTCGAGCAGCTCGTCGACCCGCACCAGGGCGACGCCGCCGAGCAGCAACCCGGCCAGCAGGCCGAGCCGGCGCGGGGCGCGCGGGTCGGGATCCGGGGCACCGCGCCCACCGGTGCACGCGGCGACCAGCGCCGCGGCCCCGGCGCACCCCACCAGCAGCGCGAAGGGCTCGGAGTAGGTGGCGCGACCGGCGTGCAGCACGGGCTGGCTGACCGCGAGCGCCGTCGTGGCGACGACACCCCACCACGGCCCGACGACACGCACCGCGAGCCCGCCGAACGCCAGCAGCGCGGCCCCCAGCACCACGCAGGGCACGAGCAGCAGCGCCGTCCACCCGCCGAGCCACCACCCCACCGACAGCCACACGGGCGTGGCCGCGAGGAACTGCGGCACCACGTGGGTCGACGTCCCCGTCCCCTGCTCGTAGAAACCGGGCGAGCCGGTCGTGACGTCGGGCCGGTCGAGCACCGCCGCGCCGCCCACCTGCCGGACGTCGACGTCCACCTCGTGGGTGTGCGCGGTGGCCAGGTGCTGGCCGAACAGCGCGTAGGTGCCGGCGTCGCGGCGCAGGACGACGTGCTCGGCGTGCGTCAGCCCGGCCCAGACCCCCGCGCCGACGGCGACGAGCAGCAGCAGGGCGGCGGCCGCACCCGGCACCGGCAGCACCGGCACCGACCGGGCGACCACCACGGCGAGCGCGGCGCCCACCACCAGAACGCCGGCTGCGACGAGCGGCACCCACGCCCCGAGCGCCACGAAGGGCACGGCGAGCGCGGCGGTGGCGAGCACCCAGACCGCGAGGCCGACGCCGGCCCGCGACACCGCCGCCTGCAGCACCGTCAGCCGCGCTTGAGCGGCTGCCACCAGTCGCGGTGGTCGCGGTACCACTGGATCGTGCTGGCCAGGCCCTGCTCGAACGGCACCTGCGGCGCGTAGCCGAGCTCGCCCCTGATCTTGGTGATGTCGACGCTGTAGCGGCGGTCGTGGCCCTTGCGGTCCTCGACCGGGCGCACGCTGTCCCAGTCCTTGCCCGACGCCGCGACCAGGCGCTCGGTGAGCTCGCGGTTGGTGAGCTCGGTGCCGCCGCCGATGTTGTAGATCTCGCCGGCCCGGCCGCCGTCGCGCACCAGCTCGATGCCGCGGCAGTGGTCGTCGACGTGCAGCCAGTCGCGCACGTTGAGGCCGTCGCCGTACAGCGGCACCTGCTCGCCGTCCATGAGGTTGGTGACGAACAGCGGGATGACCTTCTCGGGGTACTGGTACGGCCCGTAGTTGTTGGAGCAGCGCGTGATGTTGACCGGCAGGCCGTGGGTGCGGTGGTAGGCCCGCGCGATCAGGTCGCTGCTCGCTTTGCTGGCGGAGTACGGCGAGTTGGGCAGCAGCGGCTCGTCCTCGGTCCACGAGCCCTCGTCGATCGAGCCGTAGACCTCGTCGGTCGAGACGTGCACGAACTTCTCGACGCCACGCCGCAGCGCGCCGTCCAGCAGCGTCTGGGTGCCGACGACGTTGGTGACGACGAAGTCGGTCGCGCCCTGGATCGAGCGGTCGACGTGCGACTCGGCCGCGAAGTGCACGACCTGGTCGACCTCCTCCATCAAGTCGTCGACCAGCCCGGCGTCGCAGATGTCGCCGTGCACGAACTGCAGCCGGCCCGACCCCTCGACCTCGGCCAGGTTCGCCCGGTTGCCCGCGTACGTCAGCTTGTCGAGCACCACGACGGTGGCGTCGGCGAGCGCCGGGTAGGCGCCCTGGACGGCCTGCCGGACGTAGTGCGAGCCGATGAAGCCGGCGCCGCCGGTCACCAGGACCTTCACGTGCGAACACCTCCGTGGTGCGGTGGGGGGTCGGTCAGGGGTGGGACGGACCGCCATCCTGCCAGGGTTAGGGTCGCCGCATGCCTCCCGTCCCCGCCACGCCCGCGGCCGTGCTGCCCGCCGCCGCCCGCGCGGACGCGACCCGTCCCCGGCTCACCTGGTACCACGGCCTGGACGACGCGGCGCGGGGCGAGCGGGTCGAGCTGTCGGCGCGCGTGCTCGGCACCTGGGCCGCCAAGACCGCCGGGCTGCTGGTGGACGAGCTCGACCTCGAGCCCGGCGACGTGGTGCGGCTGGACCTGCCGCCGCACTGGCGCACCGCCTACTGGGCCCTCGGCGTCTGGACGGCGGGAGGCGTGGTCGCGCTCGACGACGACCCGTCGTCCGACGAGGCCGTCGTGGTCACCGACCGCCCGGGCGACCACCCGGACGCCGACCGCCTGGTGGCGCTCTCGTTGCCGGCGCTCGCCCGCCGCTGGCACGCCCTCGACGGTGGCGCGCTGCCCGCCGGCGCCACCGACGAGGCGGCCGAGCTGATGCTGCACCCCGACGTCTTCGACGCGGCCGACCCGACGTCCGGCACGGCCACCGCGCTGGTGGCCGGCGGCACCACCAGCAGCGCCCAGGACGTCGTCGCCGCCGTCGAGCAGCGGGCTTCCGACCTGACCGACGGCGAGCGCCTCGGGCTGCTGGTGCCGGGCCGCGCCGGGCTGGCCGAGCTGCTCGTCGACGTCCTCGCGGCGTGGTCGCGCGACGGCTCGGCCGTCGTCGTGACCGGCGCCGTCGACGACGCGGTGCTGGCCGACCGGTGGTCGGCCGAGCGGGTCACCAGTTCCGGTGCCCCAGGGGGTACTGCACCCGCTCGACGTTGACCCAGCCGTAGGTGCCGAGGGCGCCGGTGCTGGCGATGTGGGCGCGCTTCTGGGCGGCCTTGACCGCGGCCTTGGTGGCCGGCCCGAACGCGCCGTCGGCCTTCAGGCCGAGCGCGCGCTGCAGCGCCTTGACCGCCTCGCCGCGCGAGCCCTCGCGCACGACGGTGCCGCGGTACGGCAGCAGCGGGTGGGCGGTGAGCTCGACCTGCTTCCAGGTGGCGGCGTCGACGACCCCGGTGACGGGCAGCTTCTTGGCGGCCTGGAAGGCCTTGACCCACGCCTCGGTGCCGCTGCCGAAGACCTGGTCGACGCTCTTCATGCCGAGGGCCCGCTCGAGCGCGGCGACGGCCTTGCCCTTCGAGCCGAGCTTGAGCCGCGTGGTCTTGTACGCCGACACGCTGGTGGTGGTGAGCAGCGAGGGCGTGGCCGGCGTCGCGGGGGGCGTCGTCGGCGTGGTGGGGGTCGTCGGCGTGGTCGTGCCGGACGTCGGCACCAGCACTCGGCCGAACGGGTAGGCCACCTTCTCGACCGCGATCCAGGTCGCGACGTCCGTGACGCCCGTGGCGGGCAGCTTGGCGGCGGTCTGGGCGGCCTGCAGGGCGGCCTTGGTCTTGGGGCCGAACTCGCCGTCCGCCGTGACGTGCAGCGCCCACTGCAGGCGCGTGACGGCCGCGCCCTTCGAGCCCTGGCTCAGCACGGCGGAGCGGTACGGCAGCAGCGGGAACGCGGTGCGCTCCAACACCTTCCAGGTCGCGGGGTCGACGACGCCGGTTACGGGCAGGCCGCGGTACTTCTGGAATGCCGACACGGCCGCGCCGGTCTTCGAGCCGTACACGCCGTCGGCGGTGGTGCCGAGCGCCTTCTGCAGCACCGTGACGGCGCTGCCCTTGGACCCCGCGCGCAGCGTGGTCGTCAGGTAGGGCGTGAGCACCGTGGTCGCCGCGGCCGTCGAGGGAGGCGTGGTCGGCGTGGTCGGCGGCTTGGACGAGCCCGGCACCATCACGTGCCAGGTCGGCTTGTCGAGGACGCCGGTGACCGGCACGTCCTCCTTGCGCTGCCAGCTGATCAGCTTGGTGCGCGTCGTGCTGCCGAACGAGCCGTCCTGCGACAGGCCGAGCTCCTTCTGCGCCACCTTGACGACGGACGACGCCTGGCCGGGCCAGACGACGGGGTAGCTGGACGACGGCGCCGCGGGCAGGCTGGTCGGGCAGGACGCCGTGCGGCGGGCGGTGTAGATCGGGGCGGGCTGGCCGCTGTAGACGCGGCAGGTGCCCTTGTCCTCGGTCGTGACCGCGGTGCCGTCCCACCACGAGGTGCGCATCATCGCGCCGTCCCAGCTGAAGCTGGTGTGCACGTGGTCGGTGTGCGGGATCGGGCCGGTGTAGGCGCGCCACTTGTTGGTGTAGACGCTCCAGAACCGCCGGTTCCAGATGACGTACATGACGCCGAGCCGGCGGGCGTTGCCGCCGACGACGCCCTGCGAGTCCTTGCCCGTGAGCCAGGTGGTCAGCGCGTCACCGGCCGCCTTCTCCTTGGGCACGTTCACGCTGAGCATGTAGTCGAAGGCGCGACCCTCCTTGTGCTCGCTGGTCGAGCCGATGCCGCAGCCGCGCACGATGCCGCCGCTGTGCCCGACCTTGTAGGTCTGCATCACCATGCGCGCGTAGGCCTCGACGCCGGGCTTGGCGGCCGGGTCGCAGCTGGTCTGCTCGAGGTAGCTGGACGCGACGTCGGTGCTCTTGGGCAGCGTGCGGGTCGGCTTGGGGTTCACCACCGTGGCCGCGGCCGCCGGCTCGGCGGCCACCACCGGCTGCAGCGCGATGGCCGCGGCCGAGACCGTCAGCGCAGCCTTCGCCGGCGTGGTGGATCGACTCGCGGGGACACGGTGCCGGCCGGGCATGAGCTCTCCAGGGCGTGAGAAATCCAGTCCCCCTCCCCTCGGCCAGTTCGGCCGGGGACTTGAACCATGCCCTCCGGCGTGTCACACGCGCAACTCTGGTCACACGGGCTCAGGGCTGGTAGACGCGCGAGCCGGTCGCGGCGCCTCCCGCCAGGTCGTCGCGCCAGAAGAAGCTGCTGGAGCGCGCGATGCCGGTGGTCGTCGTCCGGTTGCCGTCGAAGTCTCCCGGCACCGGAGCATCACCCGTCCGGCCGAACAGCACGGTCTTGTGCACCGCCGGGTGGGCGACGAGGTTCGACAGCGTCCACTTGCCGTTCGCCATCCAGCCCGGGGTGTCGAGCCCGTTGCCGTCCCAGTCGCCGAGCAGCGGGCGGCCGCCCGCCTTGAACGTCGCGGTGAGGGTGGGCGGGCCCGCGTCCGCAGTGGCGCGGAGCATCCAGGTGCCGCTGCGCACGACCCCGATGCCGGCGGACGACGCCGCGGTCCACCGCCCGGCCACCGGCAGGTCGCCGGCCCGGCCGTAGGTGAAGGTGTCGACGACCCCCGACCCGGCCAGCGAGTTGCGGGTCTGCCACTGGCCGTCGCGGAAGACGCCGATGCCGTCGCGGCCGTCGTCGTTCCAGTCGGCCACCACCGGGGTGTCGCCGGCGGCGCCGAGGCTGATGGTGCGGGTCGTGCCGTCCGGCCAGCGCAGCGACCAGGTGCCGTTCTTGAACCACCCGACGTCGGTGCGGCCGTCGCCGTCCCAGTCGCCGCTGACCGCCGTGCCGTTGTCGACCGGCGGCGTGGTGAGCCGGGTGATGATGAAGCCGGGCGAGAGCACGCCGAGCACCGAGCGGGCCTGCATGCCCGTGTACGTCTTGGTCACCGTCGAGCCGCCGACGACGCCGACGGCCTTCACGCCGTCCAGCCGGGCGGACGTGCCCGGCGCGCCCACCGACAGCGACGTGAGCGAGGTGAAGCCGAACCGCGCGGCGAGGTTGGCGCTGGTGTAGCCCTGCGCCCAGCTGCGGTTGGGGTTGTCCGAGGCGAGGTCCCACCGGCTGTCGTCGATCGACACCAGGTACGGCAGCGCGTCCGAGCCGAACGCGTAGCGCACGTCCTCGCTGCGCCCGCCGTGGCTCGAGGTGTACAGCGCGTCGATCAGCGCGCTCGACGCGTCGAGCACGACCTGACGGTCGGTGGCGTTCACGGCCGACTTCCAGTGGCTGCCGTTCTGGTAGTCGTCGGACTCGGCGAGGTAGCCGCCGTAGTTCTGGTCGGCAGCGGTGGCCTGCACGGCGTAGGCGCCGCGCGCGCTGTCGTAGCGCCGGGCCAGGTAGGTGCGGGCGGCCACCGACTGGGCGCGCAGCGCGTGGGTCGGCCACAGCGAGGGCACCTCGGCCAGGCCCCACAAGTACTTCTGCACGGCGTCGCCGGCCGAGCTGTCGCGGATCGCCTGGGTCACCGCCAGCCCGTCGGACGACGCCACGAACCGGGTCTCGTCCCAGCGCACCGTGCGGTCGGTCTTCAGGGTCGAGCCGTCGAACGAGCGCACCTGCACGACGCGGCCGATGTCGACGGCACGCATCGTCGAGCCGCCGGCCACGGTGAACACCGTGGCGCTCGCGGCGTCCTTCAGCACCGACTGCCCGCCGCTGAGCAGCACGCTCCAGGTGCTGCCCTTCGGCTGCGTCGCGGCCTGGCCCGCCGGGCCGCGCCACGGGACGTCGGCCGTCACCGCGCGCACGGTGGCCTTGGTGCCGGCGGTCATCAGCTTGACGTCGACCGCGCCCACCAGCGTCTTGGTCGCCACGTGGGTCGTCGGGTAGTAGGCCGCGAGGATCTGGGTGTAGGTGCAGCCCAGCTCCGCCGCCCCCTGCGCGCCGTACTGGCTCAGGCCGAGCGAGTGGCCCCAGCCGTGGCCGCGCACCGCGTAGTCGGCGCCGCTCGGCACCGGCGCGTTGCCGACGCTCGCCCCGCCCGGCGACGGGCAGGTCGCCGCCGCGGCGGGAGCCGCCACCAGGCCGCCGCCGACCGGCACCGCGACGAGCACCGCGAGCGCCGCGGCCGCCACCCGCCCCCGGTTGCTCCTGGTGCCTCGACGGCTCGGACGGGTGTTCCTCGGGCGACGCATGGTGTCCTCCTCGGCCGGGCGCCCTCCTCGCTTGAGGAGCGGCGCGTCGGGGTCCAGGACGCCGGACGTCGTCACAACGCCGGCGGCCCGCCCCGGTAGAAGATCGTGGCCCGCTTCTCGACCGGGAGGTCGAGGCGGGCGAAGTCGGGCAGCAGCGCCTCCCAGGCGTCGGCCACGCGCTGCTCGCCCGGCCGCCCGGCGTCGTCCATGACGACGACGGCCTGCGCCGAGAGCCGCTGCGCCAGCAGCGGGACGGCGGGCATCCGGGCCTCGGGGTCGTCGCCGGCGGGCGGCCCGTCGACGAGCAGCAGGTCGACGTCGGCGAGGTCCTGCCAGCCGGACGGCGCGTACCAGCTCCCCGTGCCCTCCCCCACCGGCTGCTCGGTCAGGGGCGCCAGGCGCACCTGCGAGCGCGAGCCCACGCCCTGCTCGTCGAGGACGCGCTGCACCTTGTCGGCCCAGCCGGCGTCGTGCTCGAGCGTGACCACGCGCGTGTCGAGGCCGAGCCGCTCGGCGACGTGGGCGAGCCACAGCGTCGAGCTGCCGGCGCCCAGCTCGACGACCAGCCGCGGACGGCGCTGGCGCACCAGCTCGAGCACCACGAGCAGCAGGTCGGGCGACATCGCCCACCCGCGCAGCGCGGGCATCCGGGCGGACGGCGGGTAGAGCGTGTAGAGGTTCATCGCGGCCTCGACCTGGGCGAAGTCGTGCCGGCGCTCGAACCGCTCGCGGGTGGCCTTCTTCTCCTGCGCCCTGTCCAGCGCCTGCTCCCGCTGACGGCGCTCGTCGCGGTCGCGCTCGACCGAGCTGCGGGCCTGCCGGACGTCGCGCTCGACGGCGGTCACGGCGGCACTCATGGTGCGCAGCCGCTCGGCCGCCGCGCGCTCGCGCCGCAGCGCCAGGCCTTGGCGCTGCCAGACCAGCAGCACGCCGGCCACGCCGAGCACCTGCAGCACGCCGACCAGCCGCAGCAGCGTCGCGTCGCCGGCCAGCAGCACGACCACGACGCCGACCACGAGGAGGGCCAGGGGCAGCTCGCGACGCAGGAACCACGCGCCGGACGACGCGCGGGCACCCGCCGCGCTGGAGGTGCTCATGACCGGCAAGCCTGCCACACCAGCCCCACGTCGCGGGACGGCTTCAGCGGGTCGTCCCGGCCCGCTCCAGCACCTCGCGGTAGGCCTCGTCGGCGACCGCGGTGACGGTCGACCAGTCGCGCTCGGCGGCCACCCAGTCGCGGCCCGCGCGGCCCAGCCGCTCGCGCAGCTCGGGCTCGTCGACGAGCCGCTGCAGGACCCGCTGCAGGTCGGCTGCGTCGCCCTTGGCGAACGCCAGGCCGGTGACGTCGTCCTGCACGATCTCGGTCAGCGCCGCGACGTCCGAGACGACGACGGCCTTGGCCATCGCCATGGCCTCGAACGGCTTCATCGGCGAGATGAGCTCGCAGACCGGCAGGGGCAGGCGCGGGAACGGCGTGATGTCGAACAGCGACAGGTAGCGCTGCACGACGTCGTGCGGCACCCGGCCGGTGAAGGTGACGACGTCGTCCAGCCGCAGGCGCTCGGCCTCGGCGCGCACGGCGGCGTCGTGCGGCCCGTCGCCGACGACCACGAGGTGGAAGGCCGTGCCGGCGGCCTTGAGCCCGGCCACGGCCTGCAGCAGCAGCTCGAGGCCCTCGTAGTGCACCAGCCCGCCGGCGTAGCCGATGACCGGCACGCCCTCGACGCCCAGCTCGACCTCGAGCTCGTGGTCGCGCTCGCGCGGGGCGAAGTCCGCGACGTGCACGCCGTTGGGCAGCACGAGCATGCGCTCCTCGGGCACCCCGCGGCGCGCCATCTCGGCCCGCAGCGCCTCGGTGATGACGAGCACCTTGTCGGCCTCCAGGCAGACCTCGGTCTCGACGTGCTCGAGGAACCGGTAGCGGTCGGTGGAGGTGAAGTCCGGGTCGAGCGAGACCTTCATCAGGTCCTCGAGCCCGCGCATCTCGTAGATGAACGGCAGGCCGAGCCGGCGGGCGGCCGAGGCGCCGGCGAGCCCGGCGACGTAGAAGCTCGACGCGTGCACCAGCGCGGCGCGGTGGGCGGTGGCGCGGCGCACGACGCCGTCGGCGAACGCGCCCACGTACGAGGCGAGCGGGAACTGCGGGTAGCGCCGCACGCCGTCCTCGACCAGCCGGTGGTACCTCACGCCGTCGACCTCGTCGTAGGGCGCGACCGTGCGCGGGTCGTCGGTCTTCCACCGGTCGTACGGGAAGCCGCGGCGGGTGACCGCCTCGACCTCCCAGCCGCGCGCGGCCAGGCCGGTGAGGACGCCGTGCGTGCGGGTCGCGTACCCGCCCGAGCGGATCGGCAGCGACTGCGAGAGCACCGACAGCGTGGCCCGCGGGTCAGGCTCGTACGAGCGCGGCGCGACCGGCGGTGGCTGCCAGCGGTCGGCGACGACGTCCAGCTGGTCCTGGCCGTCCGCGACGACGCGCAGGGCGCGCGGGTTGTCGGGCGAGCGCTCGAGCACGGCCCGCGCGATGCGCACGGCGGCGCCGGTGCGGCCGGCCTTGAGCGCGGCCTGCGCGGCGCGCGAGGTCTCGCTGATCGACACGTCGGGGCCGTCAGGGTCGACGACCGGTCGCCCGGACGGCGGGTCGAGCAGGTCGGCCAGCAGCTGCCACTCGCGCAGCCGCGGCAGCGCCTTGACGGCCACCCGCAGCCGGCGCGACGGCGGCTCGGTGGCGAGCAGCTCGAGGGCGCCGTCGCGGTCGGTGGCGTGCCGGTCGACGATCGCGATGACGGCCGCCACCTCGAGCGCGCGGGCCGCGTCGGCCTCGCGGCCGTCAGCGGTCAGGCGCTGGGCGTAGGCCCGGGCCAGGGCGGGGTCGCCCTGGTCGCCGAGCAGCGCGATGACGTCCTGCGCCGCCTGCGAGGAGCCGGGCGCGAGCTGCACCAGCCGCTCGACCAGCCCCTGCCGCTCGACGTCCGGCACCAGCCCGGACAGCACGAGCAGCACCTCGACGGACGTCGGCGCCTTGGCCTCGGCGGCGCGGGCGGCCACCAGCGCGCCCTCGCGGTCCCCCTGCAGCGCCAGCACGCGGGCGCGCAGCGCCAGGCCGTGCGGCAGCTCGGGCTGGTGGG
>NZ_BAAGXY010000082.1:0-22782 GCF_054779595.1 Angustibacter peucedani | reverse complement strand
ACCCCGGCCGCCTCGGCGCGCTCGCGACGGCGCTGCTCCAGCCCGCTCTGGCGCTGCGTCTCGAGCCGCACGGACGTCTTGCGCAGCGCCGCGAGCTGGGTGATGGTCGCGCTGCGCTGGGCCGCGATCGCGTTCGTCTCCGCCTGCGCCGCAGCGGCCTTGGCCTCGACGGCCTGGCGCGCCGCCTCGAGTCGAGCCGCCGCCGCGGCCTGCTGGGCGAGCGCGGCATCGGCCTGGCGGCGCATGACCTGCGCGACGACCCGGCTGGCCCGGGCGCGCTCGAAGGTCTGCTCGACGACGGTGTTGGCGATCCGGTAGCTGGCGGCGGAGTTCAGCAGCTCCTGCGGGGTGGAGGCGCCCATCAGCACCTCGAGCCCGCCGAGCCCCTGCCCGTCGTAGTAGGAGTCCACGGCCAGCTGCCCGACGTCGGCCTGCGCCTGGTCGGCAGCGGTCTGCGCGGCGTCCGCCTGCTTCCGCGCCGCCTGCGCGGCCGCGGTGCGCTGGTCGAGCTCGACCTTGGCGCGGTCGTAGGCCTCGGCCGCGATCTGCACCTGGGTCTGCAACGTCTCGAGCTTGGACGCCGACACGGCCAGCGACGCCTCGAGCGCGGCCACCGTGGACTTCGCCGCCGACACCGCCTGCTTGGCGCGGTCGACCTGCCCGGACGTCGGGTAGATCGGGTCCGCGCTCGCGGCGCCCGCACCGACCAGCCCGACGCCGGTGGCCAGCACGACCCCGACGAGCGCGACGGCGGTGGGACGACGCCACCGCAGCGGGCGCGCGCGGTCGGGGAGGCTCATCCGGACCCTTCGGTCGAGGCGGGGCGCCGGGACCTGGAGGGGTCCGGACGACGGCCACTGGCGGGCACGCCCGACCGAGGGTAGGCGAAAGATGCCCCTCTGGGAACACCAGTCACACACGTCCCGTGTCAGTGTCCTCTGCCCCAGGCGCCCCAGCCGACCCGACACGCCGAACCACACCGATGTGTTTTCGCAGGTCAGTTCCGGAGGCGTGCCGTCGTCCCGCACCACGCCTCCTCCACGTCGAGTGACTGATGATCTACGCACCGTGTCCAAACCGTGACTCGGCAGATCGGCCCTCCGACCTGAGGTAACTTGACAGTTACGTAACCGATGCTTGACACTCGACGCCATGGACGCCCTGGCCGTGCTGGCCGACCCCACCCGGCGGCAGATCGTCGAGCTGCTGGCGCACGGCGAGCAGCCGGCCGGGGCGCTCGCCGAGCAGTTCCCGGTGAGCCGGCCCGCGGTCTCGCGGCACCTGCGGGTGCTGCGAGAGGCCGGCCTGGTGCACGTCGTGCCCCGCGGCACGCAGCGCCTCTACGCGCTCGAGCCCGCGCCGTTCGACGAGCTCGAGGCCTGGGTGGCGCAGGTCCGCCGGTTCTGGACCCAGCGGCTGGACGCGCTCGGCACCGAGGTCGCGCGGGGCACCCGGCCCCGCACCCACGACCACGACCACGACCACGACCACGACGAGGAGACCCGATGACCACCAGCGAGACCCTGGACGGCGCGCTGCGCACCGACGGCGAGCACCGCGCGGTGCGCTTCGAGCGCGACTACCCGACGGCCGTCCCCGACCTGTGGTCGGCGGTCACCGAGCCCGAGCGGCTGGCGCGCTGGCTCGACCCGGTCAGCGGCGACCTGCGGGTCGGCGGCCGCGTCACCGTGCACTTCGACAACGGCGAGGCGCAGTTCGAGGTCGTGACCTGCGAGCCGCCGCAGGCGCTCGAGGTGCGCTGGCAGCACGGCGAGCGCGCGTCGTGCGTGCGCGTCGAGATCACCGCGCTGGACGACGGCCGGTCGCGCCTGGTGCTCGACCACACCGCGCTCGACCCGGCCTCGGCACCGGGGTACGCCGCGGGCTGGCACTGGCACCTGGACGCGCTCGCCGCCGTGCTCCGCGACGAGCCGGCGCCGCCGTGGGACGGGGCGTTCGACCGCCTGCACGCCGGCTACTCCGAACTCGCGGAGCAGCTCTAGGCGAGGTCCTTGAGCGCGGTCTCGATGCCGCGGTGCACGGTCGGGTAGGCGTACGGCATGTCGAGCATGGTCTGCACCGGCACCTGGGCCGAGACGGCGAGCGCCAGGAAGCCCAGCACCTCGCCCCCGGTCGGCCCGACCGAGGTGGCACCGACGAGCACGCCGCGCTCGGCGTCCTCGACGACCGTGATCAGGCCGGCGCCGCCCGGTCCGTGGATCCAGCCGCGGGTGGTGCTCGCGACGTCGACGGTGCCGACGCGCACCTGCGCCAGCTGCTCGCGCGCGGCGGCCTCGGTGAGCCCGACCGAGCCGACCTCGGGGTCGGTGAAGGTCACGTGCGGCACGGCGTCGTAGCGCCCCGGCGCCCCGCCCTGGCCGAGCAGGTCGCGCACGACGACGTCCGCCTCGTACATCGACATGTGGGTGAAGGCGCCGTGCCCGACGACGTCGCCGAGCGCCCACACGCCCTCGGTCACCCGGCCCCACTCGTCGGTGGGCACGACCCGGGCGTCCTCCTCGACGCCGACCGTGTGCAGGCCGACCGCGTGGACGTCGACCCGGCGCCCGCTCGCGACGAGCAGCCGCTCGGCCTCCAGCTCGGTGCCGTCCTCGAGCCGCACGCGGCACGAGCCGCCCGCGCCGTCGGCCTCGACGTGCGTCGCGCCGACACCGACCCGGACGTCGATCCCCTCGTCCGCGAACGCCTGCTGGACGACGGCGCTGGCCGCGGGCTCCTCGGCGAAGAGCAGCCGGGGTGCCTTCTCGACGACGGTCACCTGCACCCCGAAGCGGGACGCCACCTGCGCCAGCTCGCAGCCGATGGCCCCACCGCCCAGCACCACCATCGAGCCCGGCAGCTCGCGGGCCTCGACGAAGCCGTGGTTGGTCCAGTAGTCGACGTCGCCGATGCCTTCGACCGGCGGCACGGCCGGCGTGGTGCCGGTGTTGACGACGACGCGCTGCACGACCCACTCGGCCCCGCCGACGTCCACCGTGAAGCCGCCGCCGTCGCGCCGGCCGACGATGCTGGCGTGGCCGCGCACGAACCGCGCGCCCTTGCCCTCGAGCCGCTCGACGGCCACGCGGTCGTCCCAGTCGTCGGTGGCCTCGTCCCGGATCCGGTCGGCCACCAGGCCCCAGTCGGGCTCGACGTCCTTGACGGTGCCGGCCAGGCCGGGCACGCGCCGCGCCTCGGCCAGCGCGCTCGCGGCGCGGATCATCATCTTGGACGGGATGCAGCCCCAGTACGGGCACTCGCCCCCGACCAGCCGCTCGTCGACCGCCACCACGTCGACGCCCGCCTCCGCGAGCCGGCCGGCGACGTCCTCACCGCCCGGGCCGAGGCCGATGACCATCACGTCCGCAGTGCGCTCGTCGCTCATGATCGCGATCCTCGCCCATCGGCCCCGCCCGCGCCACGGGGCCGCAGCGCCGGTGGCAGGTAGCGCGCCCCCGCCCCCGACTCGGCCACGACGTCGCCGGGGTTCTGCAGCGCGCACCGCCGCAGCGACAGGCAGCCGCAGCCGATGCACGAGGTGAGCCCGTCGCGCAGGCGTTCCAGCGCCTCGATCTGCTCGTCCAGCCGGCCGCGCCACGCGCGCGACAGCCGCGCCCAGTCGGCCTTGGTCGGCGTCCGGCCGCTCGGCAGGGTGTCGAGCGCGGCGCGGATCTCGTCCAGGCTCAGCCCGACGTTCTGCGCCGCGCGGATGAACGCCAGCCGCCGCAGCACCGCGCGGGCGAAGCGGCGCTGGCCACCCGACGTCCGCGACGACTCGACCAGGCCCTGGCTCTCGTAGTAGCGGATCGCCGAGCTGGCCAGACCGCTGCGTCGGGCGACCTCGCTGATGAGCAGGTCCTGCGCCGGCATCGCGCCCGCCTCCCTTGACTTCAAGTTCACTTGAACTTACATCATCGAGGACATGACCCAGACCCCCACGAAGTCGGACCAGCCCGTCGCCGTCGTCACCGGCGCCTCGCGCGGGCTCGGCCTCGCCCTCGCCGAGCAGCTCGTGGACGACGGCTGGCACGTCGTCGTCGACGCGCGCGACGGCGAGCGCCTGGCCGACGCCGTGCGCGCCCTCGACCCGCGGTCGCTGACCGTCGTCCCGGGCGACGTCACCGACCCGGCCCACCGTCGGGCGCTCGTCGACGCCGCCCGTGCCGCCGGCGGCCTCGACCTGCTGGTGGCCAACGCCAGCCGGCTCGGGCCCAGCCCGCAGCCGGCGCTCGAGGACTACCCGCTCGACGTCCTGCAGGAGGTCTACGCCGTCAACGTCCTGGCCCCGCTCGCCCTGGTCCAGCTCGCGCTGCCGCTGCTGCGCGCGGCGCACGACCGCACGGGGCGCACCGGCACCGTCGTCGCGGTGTCGTCCGACGCGGCGGTCGAGCCCTACGAGGGCTGGGGCGGGTACGGCTCGTCCAAGGCCGCGCTCGACCAGCTCGCCGCGGTGCTCGCCGCCGAGCAGCCGCAGCTGCGGGTGCACGCCGTCGACCCCGGCGACATGCGCACGCAGATGCACCAGGAGGCGTTCCCGGACGACGACATCAGCGACCGCCCGCTGCCGCAGACCGTGGTGCCGGTGCTGCTGCGCCTGGTCGCGCAGGAGCGGCCGAGCGGCCGGTACCGCGCGGCCGACCTCGCCGCCGAGCTGCCGGCCGAGCTGACGGCCGAGCTGACGGCCGAGGTGCCGGCATGAGCGCCGCGACCCCGCTGCCCAACGCCCGCACGCGCTTCACGCCCCCGCCCGGCAGCGACGCCACCGCGCCGCCCGAGCGCCGGGGCCTGGCCCGCGACGAGGTGCGCCTGCTCGTCGCGGACCCGAGAGCGGTGCAGCACACCAGGTTCCGCCACCTGCCCGAGCTGCTGCAGCCCGGGGACCTGCTCGTCGTCAACACCTCCGCCACCGTGCCCGCGGCGCTCGACGTCCTGCCCGGCCGCGGTCGGGCCGCCCACCCGCTGCACGTCTCGACCGCGCTGGACGACGGCACCTGGGTCGTCGAGCCCCGCACCGCGGCCAACGACGGCCCGGACCTCGGCTACCAGCGCGGCGACGTGCTGCGGCTGCCGGGCGGGGTGCGGCTGCGCCTCGCGGCCGCCTACCCCCACGCGGGCGCGGTGCGGTCGCGGCTGTGGCGGGCCGAGGTGCGACCGGCCACGGCGTTGCAGCCCTACCTGGCCGAGCACGGCCGTCCGGTCGAGTACGGCTACCTGACCGAGCGCTTCCCCCTGGCCGACCACCAGACCGTCTACGGCGACGTGCCCGGCAGCGCCGAGATGCCCTCTGCCGGACGGCCCTTCACCGACCGGCTGCTGGTGCGGCTGGCCGCTCGCGGCGTGACGGTGGCTCCCGTCGTCCTGCACTGCGGGGTGTCGAGCCAGGAGGCCCACGAACCGCCGCTGCCCGAACGGTTCGCGGTGCCGGTCGACACCGCGCGGCTGGTGCGCAGCGCCCGGTCGGCCGGACGCCGGGTGGTGGCCGTGGGCACCACGGTCGTCCGGGCGCTGGAGTCGGCCGTCGGTCCGGACGGGCGCGTGCGCGACGCCGACGGCTGGACCGACCTGGTGCTCGGCCCCGACCACCCGGCTCGCGTCGTGACCGGCCTGGTCACCGGCCTGCACGCGCCCGAGGCCAGCCACCTGCTGCTGCTCGAGGCCGTGGCCGGAGCCGACCTGGTGCGGCGCGCGTACGACGCCGCGGTCGAGCGCGAGTACCTGTGGCACGAGTTCGGCGACACCACGCTGTTCCTGCCGTGACCGCTCAGGTGGTCCGCCGGCGGTGCCGACCTGATGGGGGTGCGCATCGCCGGCGGGCTGGCCGTCGTCTACCTGTCGCTGGCCTGGCTCCTGGCCCAGCGGTACCTGCGCCGTGCCGGGTGGCGGGTCTGGCCGGTGCTCGTCGCCGTGCCCGCGCTGGTGTTCACGCTGAACGAGACCCGCTGGTACCGGTTCGAGCACGGGCTGGCCGACGCGGTGCGGCCGGTGCTGGCCGGGCGCGACGCCGGCTTCGGCTGCGAGCGCCTGCTGCACGACTTCTGGAGCAGCCAGGGCCGCGCCGGGCACGTGTGGTTCGACGCCGACGGCACCCCGGCGTCCGAGGCGTTCCTCTCGGGCCAGACCTGCTCGGACGTCAAGGCCTACCGCCGCCACCCGTCGTCCGCGACGCTCGACGAGGTCGTGGCGGTGCACACCGTGACGCACGAGGCCGCGCACCTGGCCGGCCAGCGCGACGAGGCGCGCGCCGAGTGCACGGCCGTGCAGGCCGACGCGGGCGTGCTGCGCCGGCTCGGCGCCGCACCGGACGTCGCGCAGGCCCAGGCCCGGCGCTACCTCGAGCAGGTCTTCCCGCGCCTGCCGTCCGACTACACCAGCGGCGACTGCCGCGAGGACGGCCCCCTCGACACCAGCCCGCACGACGGCGTCTGGCCCTGACCGCGCCAGCGGGCGCCGTCCCACTTGCCGCGCCGCGGCCCGCGTCGCATGCTGGCCGGGCCTCCAGCAGCAGGGGCTCGACCCCCGCTGGAGGCACCGTGACGCACCCACCCCTGCCGCCGGACCTCACCGTCCGCGAGCTGCTCGTCCAGCTGTGCGCCGCCGAGGACGCCGCCCGGGCGCTGGCGTCGTTCATCGCCGCCCCGGACGGGACGTCGGTCGCCAACCCCGAGCTGGTCGACCTGGTCGGCCTGGAGCGGGCGATCGTCGACCGGCTTCACGCGCACGGCAGCCCGATCAGCAGCCCGGTCAGGTGATGAGCGCGCCCTCGGGCCGTCGTCCGGGCACCAGCCCCCGCTCGCGGTGCAGCTCGACCGCCTCGCGCAGGGCGGCAAGCACGTAGGGCGGCACGTGCATGCCCTCGCGCCCGGCCCACAGCAGCTCGCGCTCGACCACCGAGATCTGGTGGGCGTACGACGAGAGCTCGGCCTCGATGCCGAGCGTGCTGACGATGCCGCCGAAGTCGCCCTTCTGCTGCTGGTCGTTGGCCCCGACGAGCCCGAACGACCGGCGCCGCAGCACCCGGGTCAGGTGCAGCTGCCAGGGCGCGAGCACGCGGGCCTGGACCATCTGGCGCGCGGCCAGGGCGTAGTAGGCGAAGTGGCCCGGCTCCTGGCGCTTGATCGGGTCGATGATCGTGCGCGCGATCGCCGTCTCGCCCAGCCGGCGCATCCCGGCCGACAGCCGGCTGTAGGCGAGCACAGCGGACTTCTCGGTGGCGGCGCCGGTCAGGTAGTAGAGCATCCGCGTGACGTCGTGCACCGGGCGCAGGTGGGACAGCGCGCCGAGCACCTTGATCTTGGCGCTGACGGTGCCGGTGTCGGGCGTGGCCGGCGGGCGGCCGATGTCCTGCTGCAGCCGGTCGAGGACCAGCCCGTGGTGGGCCTCCTGCGGGCTCCAGACCTCGGCGTAGAACATCCGGTCGGTGTCGCCGGCGTCCGGCAGCAGGGTCAGCAGCTCGAGCACGTTGCGCTCGACCTCCAGCTCGACCCGCGCCAGGTAGTCGATCACCGGGCCGTACTGGTCGCGCACCAGGTCGGGCCGCAGCACGGTGCGGTCGACGCTGTCGAGGGGGATCGGCGGGTGCAGCTCACCCAGGCGCAGCACGTGCTCGTGCAACGCCTGCTGGGTCACGACCGGCTTGCCCATGTCACCTCCGTCGGAGGTCATCATGCCGTGCGCACGCGACCTCCCACAGCACAACCTCAGGAAGGTGCCGGATCGTTCCCGGGCTCGCCGTGGGCGGCGGCGTAGGTGGTCCACGACACCGGTGGCTCGCCCTCGAGCTGGCGGACGAACTCGCCGAGGAACCAGCGGCGGAAGGCGAGCGCCTCCGGCGGTGTGGCCAGGGTGAGCAGGTGCTCGCCCTGGCGGCAGTAGAAGTCGGCGTCGTCGAACACCTGGCCGAGGTGGCGGCAGGCCTCGCCGACGTGGGCGGGCACGGTGTAGGTCAGGTCGACCCGGGCCTCGCCGCGGTCGAGCGCGTCGTCGCGCTGGCGCTCGACGTCGGTGGCCATCCCGTCGTAGCGGTGGGTCAGCTCGCCGACCAGCGCCACGAGCCGGCGGGGCAGGTCGAGCTGGGCCGGCCCGTCGTCGTCCGCGGGCTCGCTCTCGCCGTCGACCCGGGACTGCGCGATCAGGGTCAGCTCGCGCACCAGCGCGTCGCCGTGCTCCTGGGCGCGCTGCCAGACGTCGAGCGGGAAGTCGAGCACCCGGACGTCGCGCAGGTCGACGGCGTCGCTCACCGGTCGTCCTCGTCGGGCCCGAGCTCGAACCACACCCGCTTGCCGTCGTCGTCGACCTCGACGCCGTGGCGGGTGGCGACGCGTGCCACGAGCAGCAGGCCGCGGCCGGTCTGGGCCTCGTCGGAGTAGTGCCGGCGGCGCGGCTCGCGGCGGCTGCCGTCGGCGACCTCCACGCGCAGCGCCTCGTGCTGGCCGTCGTCGCGCACGAGGGTGACGCGCAGCGGGGTGCCGACGTGCAGGACGACGTTGGTGACCAGCTCGCTGGCGAGCAGCTCGGCCTCGGCGCTGAGCGAGTCCAGGCGCCAGCGGCGCAGGGTGTCGCGCACGAAGGCCCGGGCGTCGCGGGGGCTGCGCGGGTGCGCGGGAAGGCTGATGACCGCCTGCACGTCACCCCTCTCGCCGTGGACCCGTCAGGACGTGCACCACCCCCAGCCACGACCCGGGGGAAGCCTACGACCTCGCACCCCTCTCGGCGCCGAACTGCGCGACCTGTACGCCACAGATCGGTGGCGCGGTCCGCCTCAAGACCCCCCGTGCTCGGGCCGAAGATCACGAAGGCGGCGGCGACCGCCCCACGGACGGGACGAGCAGGCGTCGACACGGGACGAGGCGGTGTGAGAGCGATCGCGAGGCGTGCCACCACGTCCCGTGCCGAGCGGTGGGTCCGCCACCTCGGCCACGCGGCGTGGGCCTGCGCCGTGCTCGGGGCCGCCTCGACGCTCGTCCTGCCGGGCGAGGCCGACGGCCCCGCGATCCGCACCGCGCTGCTCGTCACCACCGCGGTCTTCTTCACCCTGCAGCTGACCCGGCTGCTCGTCGTGGCCGGTGCCGAGCGCGGACGGCGGGTGGGCATGCTGCTGCTCGCGACCGGCGTCGCGCTGTGGGCGGCGGGCTCCGCGACCGTCTCGGCCAGCCAGGCGGTCGAGGCCGTGACGTTCCCGGCACCCGGCGAGGCGCTGTACCTGCTGTCCTACCTCGGCATCGTCTGCTTCCTGCTGCTCGACGTGCCCCGCCGCCAGCTGCCCGCCGCCGCGGTCTGGCTCGAGGGCGCCGTCGTCTGCGGCGCCGCCGTCTGCGTCGCCGCGTTCGCGGTGCTGACGCCGTTGCAGCACTCGTTCGACCGCGGCGGGCTCACCCTGCTGCTCGCCATCCTCTACCCGCTGATCGACCTGGGCCTGGGCACGCTGGTGCTCGCGCAGATGCTGCTGCGCCAGCGCGACCGCACCCGTCGCACCGCGCTGCTGGCCGGCTCGTTCCTCGCGCTGGCCGTGGCCGACAGCAGCTTCATCCTCACCCTGGCGAACGACTCGTACTCCTCGAGCATCGCCCTCGACATCCTGTGGGGCAGCAGCTGGGCGGTGCTGATCTCGGCGGCCTGCTCGCGCTCGACGCCGGCGCTCGTCGTCCCGAAGCCGCAGAAGGCGACCACGCTGGTGGTCGCCGCGTCCTTCGCGCTCGTCGTCCTGGTGCTGCACCCCGGCGGCACCATCGGCTGGTGCGTCACGGTGCCGGCGATCGTCACGCTCGTCAGCGCGGGCGCTCGCATGGTGCTCGCGCTGCACGAGGCGCGCGGAGCGGCCGAGGCCATGCGCCTCTCGCTCACCGACGAGCTGACCGGGCTGCCCAACCGGCGCGCGGTGCTGGCCGCGGCCGACGAGGCGATGCGGGTGGGTTCGCCGTTGGGCTTCATGCTGCTCGACCTCGACGGCTTCAAGGACATCAACGACTCGCTGGGCCACGGCACCGGGGACGACGTGCTGAAGACCGTCGCCCACCGGATGCGCGCGTCGCTGCCGGGCGAGGTGCTGGTGGCCCGCCTCGGCGGCGACGAGTTCGCCCTGCTCGCCCCGACCGACGACGAGCTCGACCTGCTCGAGACCGCGCACCGCGTGCGCGAGGTGCTGCTCACGCCGGTGCGCATCGCCACGCTCGACCTGACCATCGGCAGCTCGATCGGCATCACGGTGCGCACGCCGGAGGACACCACCGCGACCGACCTGCTGCGCCGCGCCGACATCGCGATGTACGAGGCGAAGGAGGGCCGCTCGGGGGCCCTGCTGTTCGACACCTCGCAGGACGGCTTCTCGGCCCAGCGCCTGCAGCGGGCCGAGGCGCTGCGCCAGGGGATCGCCGCAGGCGAGCTGGTGCTCTGGTACCAGCCGCAGGTCGAGGCGGCCTCGCGCACCATCACCTCGATGGAGGCGCTGGTGCGCTGGGAGCACCCCACCGAGGGGCTGCTGACCCCCGCGGCCTTCCTCGCCGACGCCCGACGCGCGGGCCTGATGCCGGCGCTGTCGGAGGCCGTCATGCACCAGGTCGTGCGCGACGCCCGGCGGTTCGCCGACGCCGGGTTCCGGTTTCGCGTCGCCATGAACTGCGCGCCGCCCGAGCTGCTCGGCGGTCAGCTGCTGCCTCGCCTGTTCGAGGCGCTCGACGACGCCGGGCTGGACGGCGACGCGGTGCTCATCGAGGTCACCGAGGACTCCTTCCTGTCCGACCCCGAGCGGGCTCGGGACGCGCTGTACGACCTGCGCGCGCACGACGTCCAGGCGTCGATCGACGACTACGGCACGGGCTTCTCGTCGCTGGCCTACCTGCGCGACCTGCCGGTGCACGAGCTGAAGATGGACCGCTCGTTCGTCTCGACGCTGCTCACCGACGACCGCACGCGGCTGATCGTCGAGACCACGACGAAGATGGCGCACGCCATGGGGCTGCGGCTGGTGGCCGAGGGCGTCGAGGACGAGGAGACCGCGCGGGCGCTGGTGGCCATGGACGTCGACGTCCTGCAGGGCTACCACATCGCGGCGCCCATGCCGGTCGAGGCGGTCGGGCCGTGGGTGCGCCGCTGGGCGACGCAGCCCGTGCCCGAGCTGCGCCGGCTGCTACCGGTACCGCGCGGCTACTGACAGCCCGGCGCCGCCCCCCGACCGCGCGGTCGGGATGTGCTCCAGCGCCCGGACGTCGAGCACCCGGCGCCGCGGCTGCAGCCGGAACTGCTCCTCGGGCGGGATGCTCACGCCGTCCAGGCCGATGCCGAGGGTGACCAGGCGGTAGGCGTCCGGCAGGTCGCGGCGCTGCGCGTCGACCATCGGCGCGTAGTGGGAGTAGACCGGCGTGCTGCGGTCGGAGCCGAGGTAGGGCGCGGTCGCCGTGCCGGGCAGCGCGCGCGTGGTGATGCCGACCGAGCCGAGCAGCCGGCGCACCCGCTCGTCCAGGATCGCGACGAACGTCGACATCCGGTTGACCCGGGCCACCGTCATCAGGCCGTGGTAGAGCGCGAGCGCCCCGGCCGTGCCGCCCCCGGCCGCGCCGGCCCGGACGCCGAGCGTCGCGACCTCCCAGGTCGACGACAGGTCGATGCCGGCCGCGCGGGCCGAGCGCAGGCCGTCGACGCCCCAGGGCTGCTGGCCGACGTCCGCGAAGGTCTTGAAGCCCGGGCCGCCCGGGGCGATCAGGCGCACGGCGCCCACGGCCTGCTCGTCCTCGTCGGCCAGCACCAGGAAGACCGAGTGCTCCTCGTACGGGCCGTACTCGTCGTCGAGCTGCGCGCGGGTGTTGCCGAACCAGCGCAGGAACACCTCGGCCTCGCACTCGCGCGCCGAGTCGAGCAGCGCGCCCTGGGCGTCGAAGTGCAGGCGGAGCATCAGAACTCCTTGTGCACGACGTCGGAGCTGTCGAACCAGTCGCGCGTCAGGTCGACGACGGCCTGGGCCGAGAACGGCTTGCAGGCGTAGACGTCGACGCTGAAGAACAGCCGCGGCTGGTCCCACGCGTAGAAGTGCGCGCCCGAGGTCTCCCAGTGGATCCAGCCGGCCCAGCCGTAGAGCGGCGACTGGTGCGTCACCGGCTCCATGAGGGCGACCATGTCGATCTCCTTGGACAGCCGCGTCAGGTACTCGCGGATCGAGACGTCGTCGATCGGCTGGTTGCAGTAGCCCTCCACCACCAGGCGCTGCCGGTGGATCTCGGGTGCCAGGTCGCGCACATCGTCTCCGTAGAACGCACGAGCCCCCGGGTGCTCCAGGGGCGGGTGCGCACGATGGTGCCACCGATCGGTGGCGCAGAGCGAGCCTTCCCGGCAACCGGGACGGACCGGCCAGCCGACCGGGCCATCCCGGTGGCGCACGGTCACGACCGGTGCACCGTGGGCAGTCCCGGACGGAACGGGACGAATCGTTCACCTCCCGGACGCCGGGCCGACACCTCCCGTGCGAGCGGTGTCGGGATCGGGCTGGTCGGCTGCCCCCGTCGTGCTCCTCCGGACGAAACGGAACCCTCATGACCTCCCGCCGTACCCGCCGCACCGCGGTGGTCGCGCTCGCCGCGGCCTCGCTCGCCGTCCCGGCCGTCGCCGTGGCCGCCGCAGCGCACCCCGACAACACCCAGGCCGCCCGCACGGCGATCCAGGGCGGCAAGGCCCGCAACGTCATCCTGCTGATCGGTGACGGCATGGGCGACAGCGAGATCACCCTCGCCCGCAACTACCAGGTCGGCGCCGACGGCCGCCTGGCCCTCGACACGCTGCCGCTCACCGGCGCGTACACGACCTACGCCGTCAAGAAGGACCAGCCGACGATCCCGGACTACGTCACCGACTCGGCGGCGTCCGGCACCGGCTGGGCCACGGGTCACAAGACGTACAACGGCGCGATCTCGGTGCTGCCGGACGAGAAGCCGGTGCCGACGATCCTCGAGCTGGCCCAGAAGGCCGGCTTCCGCACCGGCGACGTCACCACGGCCGAGCTGCAGGACGCCACCCCCGCGGTGCTCGGCTCGCACGTCGTGAGCCGCGACTGCAAGGGCCCGCAGTCGATGGCGCCGTGCCCGACCAACGACAAGGTCAACGGCGGCGCCGGCTCGATCGCCGAGCAGCTCGTCGCCACCCGCCCCGACGTCCTGCTCGGCGGCGGCAAGCAGTACTTCGACCAGCTCGTGCAGGCGGGCAGGTACAAGGGCCTGTCGGTGCTGCAGCAGGCGCAGGTCAACGACTACCAGATCGTGACGGACGCCGACGGGCTGGCGGCCGCCAAGCCGAACGCCCCGATCCTCGGTGCCTTCGCCAAGAACACCATGGACCTGGAGTGGGTCGGCCCCAAGCCCACCCGCACGGGCACCGAGCCCAGCCGGTGCGAGGTCAACACCGCCCGCACCGCCAGCCAGCCGCACCTGGTCGACATGACGACCAAGGCCCTGGACGTGCTCGACCGCCAGACCCGCGGCTCGAAGAAGGGCTTCTTCCTGCAGGTCGAGGGCGCGTCGATCGACAAGCAGGACCACGCCGCCAACCCGTGCGGCCAGATCGGCGAGACCGTGGCCTTCGACGCCGCCGTCAAGAAGGCGCTGCAGTACCAGCGCTCGCACCCCGACACGCTCGTCGTCGTGACCGCCGACCACGGCCACACCAGCCAGATCGTCGAGGGCCCGACCCAGGGCTTCACCGCCACCCTGCACACCAACGAGGGCGGCGACCTGACGGTCAGCTACGCGACCGCCGACATCACCGGCTCGCAGCAGCACACCGGCACCGAGGTGCGGATCGCCGCCGGCGGCCCGCAGGCGGCCAACGTCCTGGGCGTCACCAACCAGACCGACCTGTTCTTCACCATGCGGCGCGCGCTGGGTCTCGGCTGACCCACCCGCTCGACCCCACGGGCCCCCGGACGGCGCACGCGCGTCATCCGGGGGCCTGCGAGGATGGCCGCCATGCGCACCTGGCGGCAGCTCAACCTCGCGCTCGCGTTCGTCGTCGAGCTCGCGGCGCTGGCCGCCGTCTGCCTCGCCGGGTTCTCGCTCGACCGCGGGATCGGCGTCCGGCTGCTGGTGGGAGTCGGCGGTCCGCTGGTGATGGCCGCGCTGTGGGGCTACTTCGCCTCGCCGAAGGCGCCGCACCCGCTGAAGGGGTTGCGCGGCGGGGTGTTCCGCGTCGTGTGGTTCGGCGTCGCGGCCCTCGCGCTGGCCGGCTCCGGCCACCCGGGCTGGGGCGTCGCGCTGATGGTCGTCTACCTCGCCAACGCCGCCGTCCTGCGGTTGACCGAGCCGGCACCGGTGGAGGCGCTCTAGGGTCTGCGGGCATGGACATGCTCACCGGCGACCAGATCACCGCGGCCGGGCTGGCCGACTTCCGCAAGCTGGCCCAGGCCCTGCACGCCCGCTACCTCGTCGACGACTTCGGCGCCGCCGCGCGCTTCGTCGCGGCGCTGGGCGAGGCCGGCGACGCGCTCGGGCACCACCCCGGCGTGACGATCGGCGCCGGACGCGTCGACCTGCGGGTCGTGAGCACCGACGCGATCTACCGCGAGGACGACGGCACCGAGCACGTCGTCGAGTGGGTCACGCAGCAGGACGTCGACCTCGCGCGGCGCATCACCGAGGTCGCGGCGCAGCAGGGGCTGGTGGCCGACCCGACGGCCGTGAGCGTCGTCGAGCTGGGCCTGGACACCGCGCGCTCGGCCACCATCGCGCCGGTGTGGGCCGCGCTGCTCACCGGCGACGCCGACGCCCAGGGCCGCGGGACGCCGGGCGACGAGGTGCGCGACGCGACCGGACGGACGCCGAACCTGTGGTTCGGTGACGCCGACCCCTCGACCGACCCCTCGGCCGACCCCTCCCCCGGCGCAGCACCTCGCCAGCGGTTCCACGTCGAGGTCTACGTGGCCCCCGAGGTCGCCGCGCAGCGGGTCGCGGCGGCCGTCGCCGCGGGCGGCACGGTGGTCGACGACAGCGAGGCGCCCTCGCTCGTCGTCGTCGCCGACCAGGACGGCAACACGGGCGTCGTGTGCGTCGCCCAGTCCCCCGCGCCGGAGGGCTGAGACCGGCTGCGGTGCGGGCTCAGACGCGCTCGGGCTGGTCGACCGCGGGCACCAGCCGCGACATGCCGGCGTTCCAGCGCTCCTCGACCCGGCCGACCTTCCACCACACCAGGGCCACCACCCAGGTCAGGACGAACAGCCCGGCCACGACGTAGCCGACGGCGTTGAGGTCGAGCGTGCCGAGCGCGTGCAGCGGCCCGGAGGTGATCGGCAGCTTCTCGACCAGGATCGAGTCCACCTCGATCAGCCCGATGACGAGCGCCACCGCGACCGACAGGCCGGTGATGGTGATGTTGTAGTAGACCTTGCGCACCGGCCGCGAGAACGCCCAGCCGTAGGCGAAGTTCATGAATATCCCGTCGATGCTGTCGAGCAGGCTCATGCCGGCCGCGAACAGCACGGGCAGCACCAGGATCGCGTACCAGGGCAGGGCGACCGCGGCGCTCGCGCCGGCCAGCACCAGCAGGCTCACCTCGGTGGCGGTGTCGAAGCCCAGGCCGAACAAGAAGCCGACGGGGTACATGTGCCGCGGCTGGCGGACGGCCTTCATGACCGGCCGCAGGACGCGGATCATGACGCCGCGGTGGTCGAGGTGGTGCTCGAGCTCGTCCTCGTCGAACCGGCCCTCGCGCATGCCGCGCCAGACCTTGAGGATCGCGACGAGCGAGACGAGGTTGACGATGCCGAGCGCGATGAGGAAGACGCCGGACACCGTGGTGCCGAGCACCCCCGTGACGCGCTGCAGCGTCGAGCCCTCGTCCTCGACCTGGCCGGCGAGCGACCGGACGCCGAAGGCGAGCAGCAGGCACAGCCCGAACACCACGCTCGAGTGGCCGAGCGAGAACCAGAACCCCACGGTGAGCGGCTTCTTGTCCTCGGCGACGAGCTTGCGCGTGGTGTTGTCGATCGCCGCGATGTGGTCGGCGTCGAAGGCGTGGCGCATGCCCAGCACGTAGGCCGTGACGCCCAGCACGACGCCGAACGACGCGCCGTCCGCGGTGCGCAGGTGCTGGGGTGCGACGACCCCGGCCAGGACGCCCCAGCCCACCACGTGCAGCAGCAGCACGAAGCCGCCCATCGCCCCGACGACGGCCCAGTCCTTGCGGGTGAGCGAGCGGCGGAAGCGGGTGAGGGGCGACGGCTCCTGCCGGGCCGACGACGAGGCGCTCATGCCCGCGACCGTAGGCCAGCACCTGGCGCTACTGCAACACGGTCGCAACAGGCTGGCGCGATCCGCAAGGGACCCGTTCGTGAACGCCGGCCGGGCGCAAGGGAGCCGCAAGGACGGCCGCTCGGGCCGTCGTCCGGACGCATGCTCGGGCCGTGCCCCCGTCCACCCGACCCGATCGGAGCTCCTTCCATGGGCGACCTGCTGCTCGTCGTCGTCGTGCTGGCGTCCTTCGCGCTGGCGGCTGCGTTCCTGAAGGGGGTCGAGCGGCTGTGAGCGCCGAGAACGCGGTCGGGCTGGTCGTGTCCGTGGTCCTGGTCGGCTACCTGCTGGTGGCCCTGCTCTTCCCGGAACGGTTCTGATGGGGAGCACCACCGCGGGCGTGCTGCAGGTGCTGCTGCTCCTCGCCGCCCTGGCCGCCTGCTACCGGCCGCTCGGCGCCTACATGGCCCGTGTCTACGAGAGCGAGCGGCACCTGCGCGGCGAGCGCGTGCTCTACCGGCTCATGGGCGTCGATCCCCGCGCCGACCAGCGCTGGCCGACGTACGCGCGCTCGCTGCTGGCGTTCTCCCTCGTCTGCGTGCTGGGACTGTATGCGCTGCAACGGTTCCAGCCGCACCTCCCGCTCAGCCTCGGCTTCCCGGGGGTGCCGCCCGACCAGGCGTTCAACACGGCGGCGTCGTTCGTCAGCAACACCAACTGGCAGTCGTACTCGGGCGAGCAGACGATGGGACACCTGACCCAGATGGCCGGGCTCGGTGTGCAGAACTTCGTCTCGGCCGCCGCCGGCATGGCGGTGGCGGTCGCGCTCGTGCGCGGGTTCGTGCGCTCGCGCACCGACCGCGTCGGCAACTTCTGGGTCGACCTGGTGCGCGGCACCGTGCGCGTGCTGCTGCCCATCTCGGTGCTGGCGACGCTCGCGCTCGTCGCGCTCGGCGCGGTGCAGAACTTCTCGGCCGGGACGTCGGCCCGCACCCTGACCGGTGCGGCGCAGACGATCCCGGGCGGGCCGGTCGCGTCGCAGGAGGCGATCAAGGAGCTCGGCACCAACGGCGGCGGCTTCTACAACGCCAACTCGGCGCACCCGTTCGAGAACCCCACGGCGCTGTCGAACCTGCTCGAGATCTTCCTGCTGCTGCTGGTGCCGGTCTGCCTGACCTACACCTTCGGCCGCATGGTGCGCGACCAGCGGCAGGGCTACGCGGTGCTCGGCGTCATGGGCACGCTGTGGGGGCTGGTGCTCGTCGCGATGTCGTGGGTCGAGACCGCCCACCCCGGCACCGCGCTGCGGCTGGCCGGCGGGGCGATGGAGGGCAAGGAGACGCGGTTCGGCGAGCTCGCGTCGACGCTTTTCGCCACGTCGACCACGGGCACGTCCACCGGCGCGGTCAACTCCTTCCACTCCTCGTTCACCGCGCTCGGCGGCGGCCTGACGATGGTCGGGATGGGTCTCGGCGAGGTCGCGCCCGGCGGCGTCGGCTCGGGCCTGTACGGGATGCTCGTGCTGGCCGTCGTCGCGGTCTTCGTCGCCGGCCTGATGGTCGGGCGCACGCCGGAGTACCTCGGCAAGAAGGTCACGGCGCACGAGGTGAAGCTCGTGTCGCTGTACGTCCTCGTCATGCCGGTGCTGGTGCTCGCCGGGGCGGGCCTCGCGGTCGGGCTGCCCGGGCCGCGCCGCTCGATGCTCAACCCGGGACCGCACGGCCTGTCCGAGGTGCTCTACGCCTTCTTGTCGGCCGGCAACAACAACGGCTCGGCCTTCGCCGGCCTGTCGGCGAACACGCCGTTCTACAACGCCGGCCTCGGCCTGCTGATGCTGCTGGTGCGGTTCTTGCCCATGGTGCTGGTGCTCGCCCTGGCCGGCTCGCTCGCGGCCCAGCAGCCGGTGCCCGCCACCGCGGGCACGCTCCCGACGCACCGCCCGCTCTTCGTCACGTTGCTGGCCGGCGTCACCGTCGTCGTCGCCGGCCTGACGTTCTTCCCCGCGCTCGCGCTCGGCCCGCTGGCCGAGGGTCTCTAGGAGGGCCCCGTGACCCACACCCTGCCGCAGGCCGCACCGGACCTGCTCGACGTCCGCACGCTGGCGCGGTCGCTGCCCGCCGCGCTGCGCAAGCTCGACCCGCGCTGCACGGTGCGCTCGCCGGTGATGTTCGTGGTCGAGGTCGGCGCCGTCGTCTCGACCGTGCTCGCGTGCACCGGTCCCAGCGTGTTCGCCTGGTCGGTCGTCGCGTGGCTCTGGCTCACGGTGGTCTTCGCCCAGCTGGCGGAGGCCGTGGCCGAGGGGCGCGGCAAGGCGCAGGCCGCCTCGCTGCGCCGGGCGACGTCCGAGACGACGGCCCGCCGGTTGCGGGACGACGGCACCGAGGAGGTCGTGCCCGGGCCGCACCTGCAGCCGGGCGACCTCGTGGTCGTCGAGGCGGGCGACACCGTGCCCGGTGACGGTGACGTCGTCGAGGGCGTGGCGAGCGTCGACGAGTCGGCCATCACCGGCGAGTCCGCCCCGGTGATCCGCGAGTCCGGCGGTGACCGCAGCGCCGTCACGGGCGGCACCAAGGTGCTGTCCGACCGCGTCGTCGTCCGGATCACGGCCCGTCCGGGCGAGTCGTTCGTCGACCGGATGATCGCGCTGGTCGAGGGCGCATCTCGGCAGAAGACCCCGAACGAGATCGCGCTGAACGTGCTGCTCGCCAGCCTGACCGTGGTGTTCCTGATGGCCACCGTGACGCTGCAGCCGTTCGCCACGTACTCGGGCGCGCAGCAGCCGCTGGTGGTGCTCGTCGCGCTGCTGGTCTGCCTGATCCCGACGACGATCGGCGCGCTGCTCTCGGCCATCGGCATCGCCGGCATGGACCGCCTGGTGCAGCACAACGTGCTCGCGATGTCGGGCCGGGCCGTCGAGGCCGCCGGCGACGTCGGGACGCTGCTGCTCGACAAGACCGGCACCATCACGCTCGGGAACCGCCAGGCGTCCGAGCTGGTGGCCGCCGACGGGGTCGAGGACCCCGAGCTCGCCGACGCGGCGCAGCTGTCGAGCCTGGCCGACGAGACACCGGAGGGCCGGTCGGTCGTCGTCCTGGCCACGACCGCGCACGGGCGGCCCGAGCGCCACGCCGGCGAGCTGCCCGGTGCGACCTTCGTGCCGTTCACCGCGCAGACCCGGATGAGCGGCGTCGACCTCGCTGACGGACGACGGGTGCGCAAGGGCGCGGCGGCCGCCGTCCTCGCCTGGGTACGGGAGACCGGCGGAACGCCCGGCGCCGACGTCGCCCCCGCGGTCGACGCGATCTCCACGGCCGGCGGCACGCCCCTCGTGGTGGCCGACCAGCGGCCCGGGCAGCCGGCGCGGGCGCTCGGCGTCGTGGCGCTGAAGGACGTCGTGAAGCCCGGCATGCGCGAGCGCTTCGCCGAGATGCGGCGCATGGGCATCCGCACCGTCATGATCACCGGCGACAACCCGCTCACCGCCCGGGCGATCGCCGAGGAGGCCGGCGTCGACGACGTCCTCGCCGAGGCCACGCCCGAGGACAAGATGGCGCTCATCAAGGCCGAGCAGCAGGGCGGCCGGCTGGTCGCCATGACCGGCGACGGCACCAACGACGCCCCCGCGCTGGCGCAGGCCGACGTCGGCGTCGCCATGAACACCGGCACGTCGGCCGCCAAGGAGGCCGGCAACATGGTCGACCTCGACTCCGACCCGACCAAGCTGATCGAGGTCGTCGAGATCGGCAAGCAGCTTCTCATCACGCGTGGCTCGCTGACGACGTTCTCGATCGCCAACGACGTGGCCAAGTACTTCGCGATCATCCCGGCGATGTTCGGCGGCGTCTTCGCGGGCCTCGACCGGCTGAACGTCATGCGGCTCGCGACCCCCGAGTCGGCGATCCTGTCGGCCGTCGTGTTCAACGCGCTCGTCATCGTCGCGCTGATCCCGTTGGCGTTGCGCGGCGTGCGGTACCGGCCGTCGTCCGCCGCCGCGATGCTGCGCCGCAACCTCGCGGTGTACGGCGTGGGCGGCGTGGTCGTGCCGTTCGTCGGCATCAAGGCGATCGACCTGGTCGTGTCCCACATCCCCGGCATCGGCTGACGAGGAGACCCCATGACCCCCCGCTCCTCTCCCGCCGTGCGCCAGCTGCTGGCCGGCGTCCGCACGCTGCTGGTGATGACCGTGCTGCTCGGCCTGGCCTACCCGTTGGCGCTCACCGGCGTCAGCCAGCTGGCGCTGCGCGACCGCGCCGACGGCTCGTTGCTGCACCGCGACGGGCGGGTCGTCGGCTCGGCGCTGGTCGGGCAGTCGTTCGAGGGCGCGCGGCAGTACGTCCAGAGCCGCCCGTCCGCGGCGGGTGACGGGTACGACCCGCTCGCCTCGGGCGCCAGCAACCTGGGCCCGGAGAACCCGGACCTCGTCGCCCTGGTGCGCCAGCGCCGCGCGGCGGTGGCGGCGTTCGAGGGCGTCGCGCCGTCCGCCGTGCCGCCCGACGCGGTGACCGCGAGCGGCTCCGGGCTCGACCCGCAGATCAGTCCAGCGTACGCCGCCTTGCAGGTGCCACGGGTGGCGCGCGAGCGAGGGCTTTCGGAGGCGGTGGTGCGCCGGCTGGTGGCCCAGCACACCACGGGGCGCGCGCTGGGATTCCTCGGCGACCCGGCGGTCGACGTCCTCGAGCTGAACCTGGCCCTGGACGCGACCCGTCCCTGACCGGGACGGCGAGGGCCAGCGGCACACTGTGCGGCAGGAGGTGGTGCCGGTGCGGCGTGGTCGGCTGCGGGTCTACCTGGGCGCGGCGCCCGGGGTGGGCAAGACCTTCGCCATGCTCGGCGAGGGCCACCGGCGGGCAGAGCGCGGCACGGACGTCGTCGTCGCCCTCGTCGAGACGCACGGCCGGCAGCACACGGCCGAGATGGTCGGCGACCTCGAGATGGTGCCGCGGCGGCGGATCAGCTACCGCGGCAAGGACTTCGAGGAGATGGACGTCGACGCCGTGCTCGCGCGCCGGCCTCAGGTGGCGCTCGTCGACGAGCTCGCCCACACCAACGTGCCGGGCTCGCGCCACGAGAAGCGGTGGCAGGACGTGAAGGCGCTGCTCGAGGCCGGCGTCGACGTGGTGTCGACCGTGAACGTGCAGCACCTCGAGTCGCTGAACGACGTCGTCGAGCGCATCACCGGTGTGCCGCAACGTGAACGGGTGCCCGACGCCGTCGTCCGCGCGGCCGACCAGGTCGAGCTCGTCGACATGGCGCCAGAGGCGCTGCGCCGTCGGCTGGCCCACGGAAACGTGTACGCCGCCGAGAAGGTCGACGCCGCGCTGAGCAACTACTTCCGCGTCGGCAACCTCACCGCGCTGCGCGAGCTGGCCCTGCTGTGGACCGCGGACAAGGTCGACGCCGCGCTGCAGGGCTACCGGCAGGCCCACGGGATCGACAGCACCTGGGAGACGCGGGAGCGGGTGGTGGTCGCGCTCACCGGCGGTCCCGAGGGCGAGACGCTGGTGCGCCGGGCGGCCCGGATCGCGGCGCGCAGCGCGGGCGGCGACCTACTGGCGGTGCACGTGCTGCGCTACGACGGCCTCACCGGGGCGAGCGCGGCCGACCTGGCCGCGCAGCGCGAGCTGGTCGAGCGGCTGGGCGGCACGTACCACCAGGTCATCGGGGACGACGTCGCGCTGGCGCTGCTGGAGTTCGCCCGGGCCGAGAACGCGACCCAGCTGGTGCTCGGCGGCAGCCGCCGCTCACGGCTCGGCACGCTGCTCGGCGGTCCCGGCATCGGGTCGGCGACGATCCGCGGGTCGGGCGACATCGACGTCCACCTCGTGACGCACGCGCAGATGGGGCGCGGGCGGCTGCTGCCGGAGGTGCGCGGCAGCCTGACCCGGCGACGGCGCGCCTACGGGTCGGCCCTCGCGGTGCTGCTGCCGCTGGTGCTGACGCTCACCCTGGCCACCGAGCGCAGCCGGCTGAACCTGGTGTCCGACGTCCTGCTGTTCCTCGTCGCGGTGGTCGTCGTCGCGCTGGTCGGCGGGCTGCTGCCCGCGGTGCTGGCCGCGGTGGTCGGCAGCGTGCTGCTGAACTACTACTTCGCGCCGCCGCTGCACACGTTCTCGATCCAGGAGACCAACAACGCGCTGGCGCTGGCGGTCTTCCTGCTGGTGGCGGCGATGGTCAGCGCCGTGGTCGACCTCGCGGCCCGGCGCACCCGGCAGGCGGCGCGCGCCACCGCCGAGTCGCAGACCCTGGGGGCGCTGGCCGGCAGCGTGCTGCGCGGCGAGACCGCGGTGCCGGCGCTGCTCGAGCGCGTGCGCGAGTCGTTCGGCCTCGAGGGCGTGACCCTGCTCGAGCGCGAGCCGGGGACGGCGGGTCGGACGGCGGAGGGCTGGCAGGTGGTCGCGAGCGCGGGCGAGGGCGAGTGCCGACGGCCGCAGGACGCCGACAGCGAGTTCCCGGCCGGGCCGACGCTGCTGCTCGCCGTGCGCGGACGGCCGCTGCGGGCCGAGGACCAGCGCATCGTCGGGGCGTTCGCCGCGCAGGCGGCGGCGCTGCTCGAGCGGGCGCGACTGGCCGAGCAGGTCGCCGC
>NZ_BAAGXY010000081.1:0-43614 GCF_054779595.1 Angustibacter peucedani | reverse complement strand
CTCGACGCGGCCGCCCGCCCCGATGCCTCCGCGGCTCCGGCGGCTCCCGCGGCCGCCGTCGCGGCCGGGAACGCCACGGCGGCAACGGTTCCGGCCCCGGTGGCCGCGACCGCGACGACACCCGCGACGACGTCCAGCGCGACGCCGCCCGTGCCCGTCCAGCTCGTCACCGCCCAGCTCGGCCCGCGCGCCCTCGCCGCGGCGGTCGCCGCGACGACGTCCGGGCTGCACACCATCAGCGTGCAGCTGCGCCCCGCGCAGCTCGGCAGCGTGCAGGTCGTGGCGACGATGGGGGAGGGCGGCCTCACGCTGCACCTGCACGCCGCCACCGACGCGACCCGCGAGGTGCTGCGCGCCGCGCTGGCCGACCTGCGCACCGACCTCGCGAACGGCGGCGTCACCGACGTCGCGCAGCTCGAGGTGTCGGACCGCGCACCCGACCAGCAGCCCGCGCCGCACCACCAGGACGACGCCCCCGGACGTCGCCAGGCCGGCCCGGTGCGCACGGTCGAGCCGACGCCGTGGCGCCCCGAGCGGGACGTCGCACCAGTCGTCCGGCCACCCGGACCCGGCCGCCGCCTCGACCTGACGGTGTGAGCGCGATGACCCCAGAACCCTTCAGCCCCAGCCCGTCCCACCACCAGGAGCCCCGATGACCGACCCGATCAGCACCGGTGTCGTCACCCCCATCAGCCAGCTGATGCAGACGCCGGCCACGACCAAGGACAAGTCCTCGCTCGACAAGGACGCGTTCCTCAAGCTCCTGGTGGCGCAGCTGAAGTACCAGGACCCGTCCAAGCCCGTCGACAGCAGCGAGTTCATGGCGCAGACCGCGCAGTTCACGCAGGTCGAGAAGCTGGAGCAGATGGCCAAGGACTCCACCGCGGCGCTCTCGCTGCAGCAGGGCCTGGCCGCGAGCAGCCTGGTGGGCAAGCCGATCTCGTGGGTCGACGCCGAGGGCGCGTCCCACCAGGGCGTCGTGCAGTCGGCGACGTTCGGCGGCAGCCTCACGGCCGAGCCCACCGTCACCGTGGGCGGCCAGGTCGTGCCGCTCTCCCAGATCACGACGGTCAGGTCTGGGGCCTGACCTGCCGAAGACCAGTACGAGGGGTCAGACCTGACCCGACGCAGACCAAGCATGGACGCGATCCCCTGGTGCACGGATGCACCGAGATCACACCGACGGCCCGGAACCAACCGAGCCGTTCTCCTGAGGAGAAGACCATGCTTCGTTCGCTGTACTCCGGCATCAGCGGCCTGCGGGCCAACCAGACGATGATGGACGTCGTCGGCAACAACATCGCCAACGTCAACACGACGGGCTTCAAGGCGTCCAACACCGTCTTCCAGGACACCCTGAGCCAGCTCATCCAGGGCTCGGGCGCGCCGTCCAGCTTCCGCGGCGGCACCAACCCCGCGCAGATCGGCCTCGGCGTGCGCGTCGCGGCGATCACCACCAACTTCAACCCGGGCGCCGCCCAGAGCACCGGCCGCAGCGCCGACGTGATGATCCAGGGCGACGGGTTCTTCGTCGAGAAGCTCAACGGGCAGAACGTGTACACCCGCAACGGCGCGCTGAACTTCGACGCGCAGGGCCGCCTCGTCGGCCCGGACGGCGGCATCGTGCAGGGCTGGATGGCCGACGCCAACGGCACCATCAACGTCAACGCGCAGATCGGCAACCTGTCGATCCCGATCTCGTCGACCATCGCCCCGCAGGCCACGGACGACGTCAAGCTCAGCGGCAACCTCCCGGCCGACGGCACGCTGACCAGCACCCCGCAGACCTCGATCGACGTCTACGACGTGCAGGGCAAGGCGCGCACCCTCAACGCCTCGTTCACCCGGACGTCGGCCACGACCTGGGACGTGTCGATCACCGACGGCACCACCACCTCGACCGGCACGCTCACCTTCGACACCGACGGCACCACGCCGAACCCGACCTCGATGTCGCTCGGCGGCATCACGGTCGACCTCAGCGGCCTGACCGGCTACTCGGGCCTCAGCACGCTGGGCGTCGCATCGGCCAACGGCGCCGCGGCCGGCACGCTGCAGGGCTTCTCGATCGGCGGCGACGGCGTCATGACCGGCACGTTCAGCAACGGCCAGACCAAGTCGCTCGGCCAGATCGCCGTCGCGACCTTCGCCAACCCGGCGGGTCTGACCAAGGCCGGCGCGTCCGGCTACGTGGCCTCGACCAACTCGGGCCTGGTCAACGTCGGCACCGCCGGCAGCGGCTCGCGCGGTGCGCTCGCCGGTGGCGCGCTCGAGATGTCGAACGTCGACCTGGCCGCCGAGTTCACCAACCTGATCGTCGCCCAGCGCGGCTTCCAGGCGAACTCGCGCATCATCTCCGCGGGTGACGAGATCCTGCAGGACCTGGTCAACATCAAGCGCTGACCCTGATCCGCTCGCACGACGAGACCCCCGGCCCTCCCAGGGACCGGGGGTCTCGTCGTCCGGGCTGCTGGTCGGGTGACGCACGGGCACGGAACGCTCAGGACCACCGGACGTCGGCCGATGGGAGGGGTGAGCGACCCACGGACGGGTCGCACAGCGACTTTCCAGGGACGGATCTCGTGATACACCTCACTCGCCTCAACGGGCCGGGCTTCGCGCTGAACCCCGACCTGATCCAGAAGGCCGAAGCCACTCCGGACACCGTCGTCACGCTCGTCGACGGCACCAAGTACGTCGTCGCGGAGTCGGTCGAGCTGCTGACCGAGCGCGTGCTGACCCACCGCGCGTCCGTCGTCGCGCTGGCGCAGCACCTCGCCACCACCGCGCAGGAGGACGCCGACCAGCAGGCCGCCGAGGGCGAGCAGCCGCTCGCCGACGCCATCCCGCTGCGGCCCCACCGGAGGCCGTGACATGGACCCGGCGACGCTGATCGGCATCGTCGTCGCCTTCGTAGCGATCTTCGTCACGATGATCCTCGAGGGCGGCAGCCCGATGGCCATCTTCCTCATCCCGCCGCTGATCCTGGTGTTCGTCGGCACGCTGGGCGCCGGCATGGCCGGCGGTCTGCTCGGCGACTTCAAGCGCTCGCTGGGCGCCCTGAAGACCGCGCTGCTGGCCAAGCCGATCACGGCCGACGGCACCGTCGAGGTCGTCGTCAAGCTGGCCGAGTCCGCCCGGCGCGAGGGCCTGCTGGCGCTCGAGACCGCGGTGCAGGACGTCGAGGACCCGTTCCTCAAGGAGGGCCTGCAGGCCGCCATCGACGGCGCCGACCCCGAGGAGCTGCGCGAGATCCTGTACGCGCAGATCGACACCAAGCGCGCGGCCGACAAGCAGTCCGCGAAGTTCTACGCCGACATGGGCGGCTACGCGCCGACCATCGGCATCATCGGCACCGTGCTCGGTCTCGTGCACGTGCTCGAGAACCTCAACAAGCCGGACGAGCTCGGCCACCTCATCGCGGGCGCGTTCGTCGCGACCCTGTGGGGCGTGCTGTCGGCCAACGTCATGTGGCTGCCGATCGCGAGCCGGCTCAAGCGGCTCTCCGAGGTGCAGTGCCACCAGATGGAGGTCGTCGTCGAGGGCGTCCTGGCCATCCAGTCCGGCACCAGCCCGCGCGTGGTGCAGCAGAAGCTGCTCAGCTTCCTGCCGCCGGAGGCCGCGGCCGCGCTGAAGGAAGCGGCCTGATGTCCGCCCACAAGGGCGGACGTCGCGGCGGCGCCCACGAGGAGGAGCACGAGAACCACGAGCGCTGGCTCGTGTCGTACGCCGACATGATGACGCTGCTCATGGTGCTGTTCATCGTGCTGTTCGCCATCAGCCAGGTCGACCAGCGCAAGTTCGCCGCGCTGAAGGAGGGCCTGACCTCCGGCTTCGGCGCCACCGTCAACGTCCCCGTCTCCGGCGGCACCGGCATCACCGAGAACGACGGCGTCGTCCCCGAGGCGATCAACATGGACGTCGGGCTCGGCGTCAAGCAGAACACCCCGACCGGCGAGAACCAGACCAGCTACAAGGACTCCAGCAGCGGCAGCACCGAGAACCGCACAGCCGGCGGGTCCGGCAAGGGCACCACCCAGGCAGCGGCGGTCAAGGAGGTCAAGCGCCTCGACGGGATCGAGAAGAAGATCCGGGCGGCGCTGAAGCACCAGGGCCTGCAGGACGACGTCCGGTTCAAGGTGACCGAGCGCGGGCTGGTCGTGGCGCTGGTCTCCGACGACGTGTTCTTCGCCGACGCGAGCGCGGACCTGCGTCCGCGCGGCGTGCAGGTGCTGCAGGCCGTGACCCCGGCCATCAAGGACCTGCCCAACGACATCGCGGTCGAGGGTCACGCCAACCACCTGACCCTGACCAGCTCGGTGTACCCGACGAACTGGGAGCTGTCCGGTGCGCGGGCCGCGGGCGTCGTTCGCTGGCTCGCCGGCGCCGGCGGCGTGCGCGAGACCCGGCTGTCGGCCACCGGCTACGGCTCGTCGCGCCCGCTGTACCCCGCCTCGGACCCGCGCTCGATCCGGTTCAACCGTCGCGTCGACCTGGTGCTGGTCAGCGACCAGTCGCCCGAGGTGCGCGACCTCCTGCCCAAGATCGCCCCCCAGCTGTCCGACCTGTGACGCCGTCATGTCCATGACCGAGGAGAGAATCGTGAGCACGACCCTGACCGCCGCCCCGCCCGGGTCGGGCACCGCCGGCGCCGACGCCGGCGACGCCCCGAAGAAGAAGGGCAAGCTCAAGCTCGTCGTCGTCGCCGTCCTGGTGCTCGCCCTGGCCGGCGGTGGTGCGTGGTTCTTCGTGCTGAAGCCCAAGGGCGGCCCCGCCGAGCCCAAGAAGCCGGAGAAGGGCGCCGTGCTGGCGGTCGACCCGGTGAGCATCAACCTGGCCGACGGCCACTACCTCAAGCTCGGCTTCGGCCTGCAGCTGACCAAGTCGGTCAAGGAGGAGCCCGACCCCAGCCACGCGCTGGCCATCGCGATCGACATGTTCAGCGGTCAGTCCATGGCCAAGCTGGCCAAGACCGAGGAGCGTCGCAAGGCCGTCGAGGCGCTGACGAAGGCGATCGAGGAGGCGTACGAGGGGGACGTGATGGACCTGTACCCCACGACCCTCGTCATGCAGTAGGTCGTGACGGGCGCCCGCGAGGCGCCAGGAGCCGCCGGACGTCGGGAAATGTTCCCCCGTTCGGAGTAAAGCCCGAGCGGGCGTCTGCCGAATGAACGCACATGCCCTCGAACGACAGCGCCGAGACCGGTACCGGCCGTGCGCCGGCGACCGCCGAGCCGCAGCCGTACGACTTCCGGCGTCCCACCAAGCTGGCCCGCGAGCACAGCCGCCTTCTCGAGATGGTCTACGAGACCGTCGCGCGCCAGTGGGCGACCGTGCTCGGCTCCGAGCTCGGCTCGCAGTGCCAGGTGGTCTTCGCCGGGGTCGAGCAGCGCAGCTACGACGACTACGTCAGCTCGCTGCCCTCGCCGAACCTGCTGGCCGTGTTCCAGCCCGAGCCGCACACCGGCGCGGGCTTCCTGCAGATCTCGCCCGAGACCGGCTTCACGACGATCGAGCGGATGCTCGGCGGGCAGGGGAGCGGCGAGCAGCCCTCGCGCGTCCTGACCGAGATCGAGACCCAGCTCGTCGTGCGCGTCGTCGAGCGCCTGCTCGGCGAGCTGCGCTACGGCCTGGCCGCCGTCGCCGAGGTGCGCCCCGCGCTCAAGGCGCTCGAGTTCAACCCGCAGTTCGTGCAGGTGGCCGCCGCGACCGACCTCTACATCGTCGCGACGTTCACCATGACGATCGGCGAGTTCTCGGCGCCGGCCACCGTCGCGCTGCCCGCCCCGGTGCTCGCCGTGCGCAGCACCGACGCCGGCCAGGACGACCCGGTCGTCCGCGCGGCACGGGCCCGCGCCCGCTCGACCATGAGCACCCTCGTCGAGGACGTCCCGGTCGAGGTGTCGGTGCGCTTCGTGCCCCGCACCCTGCCGTCCACCCAGCTGCTGAACCTGCGCGAGGGGGACGTCGTCCGCCTCGACCACCCGGTCGACCGACCGCTCGACGTCGTCTCCGCGGGCGTCGTGTGCGCCCGCGGCGTCGCCGGCGCGCAGGGCCCCCGTGCCGCCTGCCTCATCACCGCCTCACTGCCTGGAAGGGCCAGCGAATGACCACCACCACCTCCCTCGAGCAGGACGTCGTCGCCACCGCCCAGGCCGTCGCCGACCTGCTGCCGACCAGCGCCCCGCTCAGCGCGGGCGCCGTCACCGGCCTCGAGCAGGCCGCGGCCGTCGTCCCGCAGGACGCGGTCGGCGTGCACGCCGAGGTCATCGGCGCGCGCCCGGGCACCGTGGTGGTCGTCGTCGACCGCGCGCTCGCCACCGCGCTCGCCGACTCCCCGATGGGCCCGCTGCCGCTCGTCGACGCCCTGCGCCCCGCGCTCGCGCACCTGCGCGGCGACCTGGGCTTCCGCGCGGTCGTCACCGTCACCGAGACCACCGAGGCCGGCGCGGTCGGCCTGCTCGGCGGGCGCGACGCCACCGTCGTGGCGCTCGACGGCCCGACCGGCCCCGCCGCGTGGCTGGCCGTCGCGTCGTCGTCCGACGCCGCTGCCGCCCAGCCTGCCGAGACCCGCCAGCCGGTGTCCGGCGCGGGCCTGGAGCTGCTGCAGGACGTCGTCATGGAGCTCAGCGCGGAGCTGGGCCGCACCACCATGACCGTCCGCGACCTGCTCAACCTGCAGCCCGGTGCCGTCGTCGAGCTCGACCGGCTCGCCGGCAGCCCCGCCGACCTGCTGGTCAACGGCCGCCTCATCGCCCGCGGCGAGGTCGTCGTCGTCGACGAGGACTACGCGCTGAAGATCACCGAGCTCGTCTCCTCCTCCCTGCCGGGCACCGACTGATGGAGGTGCTCGCCCTGGCCGGCCGCGTCGTCCTGTCGCTGGTCGTCGTCCTCGTCCTGCTGTGGCTGGCCGCTCGCGGCCTGCGCAAGGGACAGCAACGCACCCAGCACGGGATCGAGGTCGACGTGCTCGCCCGCCAGCCGCTCGCGCAGCGGTCGTCCGTGGCGGTCGTGCAGGTGGGCGAGCGCGCCCTGGTGCTCGGCGTGACCGAGCACCGCGTCGAGCTGCTCAGCGAGCAGCCGCTGGCCGACCTGCTGCCGGCCCAGCCCGAGACCGACCTCGAGGCGGTGCAGGACGACGTCACCGACGTCGCGCTGCCCGTCCAGGTCACCGGCTCGCGCGCCGCGGCCCGGACGGCGGCCCGCACCGCCGACCGCAAGGCCCCGCAGGGCGGCCTGGCCGGCTCGGCGCTGTCGCCGCAGACCTGGGCCAAGGCGGTCGACGCCGTCCGAGAGATGACGGTGCGCAGGTGATCGCGCGCGCCCGCGCCGCAGCGCTCCTCCTGCTGCTGGCGCTCCTCGGTGCTGCCGCCGTGGCCCTCTCGCAGCCGGCGGCGGCCGCTGCGCCGACGGCCGTGACGTCGTCCGCGCGCTCGGCGTCGCTCGTGGCAGCCGTGCACACCAGCACCACGAAGCCGAGCGGCCCGAAGGCGCCGACGACGCCCAGCGCCGGCGGCATCAACATCCAGATCGGTGGCACGGGGGAGGGCGGCAAGAAGCCGTCGAGCTCGATCGTCATCATCCTGGCGGTCACTGCGCTGTCGGTCGCCCCCGCGCTGCTGCTGCTCACGACGAGCTTCACCAAGATCTTCGTGGTGCTCGGCATCACCCGCAACGCGCTGGGCCTGCAGACGACACCGCCCAACCAGGTGCTCGCCGGTCTCGCGCTGTTCCTCACGCTGTTCGTCATGAGCCCCGTGCTCACCAAGGTCAACCACGACGGCGTCCAGCCCTACCTCAAGGGCGACAAGTCGCAGTCGCAGGCGTTCAACGACGGCGTGAAGCCGCTGAAGACGTTCATGGTCAGCAAGACCCGGCCCGAGGAGCTCGCGCTCATCACGAAGGCGGCGGGCCTGCCCAAGCCGAAGAACGCGGCGACCGTGCCGCTGACGACCCTCGTGCCGGCGTTCGTGCTGTCCGAGCTGCGCTCGGCGTTCGTCATCGGGTTCCTGATCTTCGTGCCGTTCCTCATCATCGACCTGGTCGTCTCGGCCGTGCTGATGTCGATGGGCATGATGATGCTGCCGCCTGTGACGGTGTCACTGCCCTTCAAGCTCCTGCTGTTCGTCCTCGTGGACGGATGGGGCCTGATCGTCCAGTCCCTCGTCGCGAGCTACCGGTAGGCGGCCATGAAGGACACCACCGTCATCGAGCTCGGTCTGCAGTCGATCCTGCTGGCCGCCAAGCTCTGCGCGCCGATCCTGCTCACCGCGCTCGCCGTGGGCTTCGGCATCTCGCTGTTCCAGTCGGTCACGCAGATCCAGGAGGCGACGCTCAGCTTCGTGCCCAAGGCCATCGCGATCGGCATCGTGATCGTGGTGTGCGGCAACTGGATGCTGCACGAGCTGGTGAGCTTCACGACCGACCTGTACGAGCGCATACCGACGATCCTGCTGAACGGCTGAGCCATGGGGCTCGACCTGCCGGCGGAGCTGATGCTCACGGTGCTGCTCGGGGCCATGCGGGCCGGGGCGTTCCTCGCCATCGCGCCGCCGTTCAACAACAAGTCGATCCCGGTGCCGGTCAAGGCCATGCTCTCGGTGGCGATCGCGCTGCCGGTCGTCGCGATGAAGGGCTCGCGGCCGCCGGCCATGGAGACCGCGGACGTCGTCTCCGGCATGGTGCTGCAGCTGGTCGTCGGCGCGTCGCTGGGTTTCCTGTGCCTGCTGATCTTCACGGCGGTGCAGGCCGCCGGTGACCTCGTCGACCTGTTCGGCGGGTTCTCCCTGTCGTTCGCCTTCGACCCGCTGATGCAGCAGGGCAACGCGGTGTTCGGCAAGGCCTTCCAGATGATCGCCACGACGCTGCTGATGGTGTCGGGCGGCTACCTGCTCGTGCTGCACGGCTTCCTGCGCAGCTACCAGGCCGTGCCGCTCGACGGCGGGCTCGACCTCGCGACGCTCAGCAAGGTGATGACCACCGGCCTTGGCCAGATGATGCTCAGCGCGCTGCAGATCGCCGCGCCGCTGCTGGCGATCCTGTTCCTCGCCGACGTCGCGCTCGGCCTGCTGACCCGTGTCGCACCGGCTCTCAACGCGTTCTCGCTCGGCTTCCCCTTCAAGATCCTGCTGACCCTCACCCTGGTCGGCACCACCATCGCGGCCCTGCCGCAGGTGACGCAGCGACTGGCCGAGACGGTCGGCGCGACGCTCGTGCGGGTGGTGGGCGGATGAGCGGGGAGAAGACCGAGAAGCCGACTCCCAAGCGCCTCAAGCAGGCGCGCAAGGAGGGCCAGGTCGCCCGCAGCCCGGACGTCGGCGCCTGGCTGGCGATCCTGGCCGCGACCTACCTGGTGCCGCGGGCCGCGAAGTCGCTGTCCCAGGTCGTCATGAGCCTGCTGATGGGCGCGAACGCGGCGATCATCGACCCCGACCCCGACCGGGCGGTCACGCTGCTCGGCAAGGGCCTGCGCGACGGCGCGATGTCGTTGGCGCCCACCGCGTTCGCGCTGCTGGTGATCGGCATCGCGGCCTCCGCCGTGCAGGGCGGGCTGCACCCCGCCACCAAGCGCCTCAAGCCCAGCTTCAAGTCGCTGAACCTCGTCCAGGGCGTCAAGCGGCTCGCCGGGCTGATGACCTGGTGGGAGGCGGCCAAGATCCTGGTCAAGACCGCGCTGCTCGCCGTCGTCCTGTGGGCGATCGTGAAGGCGACGCTGCCGCGGCTCACCGGTGCCACCGACGCCCCGCTGATCTCGACCCTGACGGTCACGGGCGAGGGCGTGCTGAACCTCGTGCGGGCCAGCGTGCTCGTCGGCCTCGTCATGGCGGTCGGCGACTACCTGGTCAAGCGCCGCCACATCAACAAGCAGATCCGCATGAGCAAGCACGACATCATGCAGGAGCACAAGCAGGCCGAGGGCGACCCGCACGTCAAGGGCGCGCGGCGCTCGCGGCAGATCGCCATGAGCCGCAACCGGATGATGGCCGACATCGCCAGCGCGGACGTCGTCCTGGTGAACCCGACGCACGTGGCCGTCGCGCTGCGCTACCAGCCCGGCAAGGGCGCGCCCACCGTCGTGGCCAAGGGCGCCGGGCCGGTCGCAGCCGCGATCCGCGAGCGGGCCACCGAGGCCCGCGTGCCGCTGGTGCAGGACGTGCCGCTCGCCCGCGCGCTCCACGCCGCGTGCGAGATCGGGCAGGAGATCCCGGCCGAGCTCTACGCCGCCGTGGCCCAGGTGCTGGCCTTCGTCATGGGGCTGCGGGCCCGTGGCGTGGCCGCCGGCTCGCACGTGGTGCCCGCGGGCGCCGGCGCCCGCTGACCCGCCGCTCAAGGTTCTGCGGCGGGCTGCCGAGGGAGTACATGGCCCGCCGGACGGCGAGCCGTGACCGCCAGGACGGCGACCGCTGAGGCCAAGGACCGGCCCCGATACCCAAGGCCCCGGTGTCCGTGTCCTCTCGTGCCAGCCAGCTAGCTCTGCCGATCGGTGTGGTGGGCGTCGTCCTGCTGCTCGTCGTGCCGCTGCCGTCTGCCCTCCTGGACCTGCTGATCGCCTTCAACATCACGGCGGCCATCACCGTGCTGCTGGTGTCGATCTACATCAAGCGGCCCCTGGACTTCGCGGTCTTCCCCTCGCTGATCCTCGTCCTGACCCTGCTGCGGCTCTCGCTCAACGTGTCGGCCACGCGCCTGGTGCTGCGCGACGGCTACGCCGGCAAGGTCATCGACTCCTTCGGGCACTTCGTGGTCGGCGGCTCGCTGGTCATCGGCCTGGTGATCTTCCTGATCCTCGTGGTGATCCAGTTCGCGGTCATCACCAACGGTGCCGGCCGCGTCGCCGAGGTCGGCGCCCGCTTCACCCTCGACGCCATGCCCGGCAAGCAGATGGCGATCGACGCCGACCTGAACTCGGGGCTGATCGACGAGGACGAGGCCCGCCGCCGCCGCGAGGACGTCGCCGCCGAGGCCGACTTCTACGGCGCCATGGACGGTGGCTCGAAGTTCGTCAAGGGCGACGCCGTCGCCGCCATCGTCATCACGATCATCAACCTCATCGGCGGCTTCGCGATCGGCATGCTGCAGCGCGGCATGTCGCCCGCCGAGGCGCTGCACTCGTACAGCCTGCTGACGATCGGCGACGGCCTGGTCTCGCAGATCCCCGCGCTGCTGCTCTCGGTCGCCACCGGCCTCATCGTGACCCGCTCGACCAGCCACGGCGACATGGGCTCGGACGCCGCCGCCCAGATCGGCGCGCAGCCGCGGGCGCTCTACATCGCCGGCGCCGCCGCGATCGGCATCGCGCTGCTCCCGGGTCTGCCCAAGCTGCCCTTCCTGGTCGTCGGCGGCGTGGTGCTGCTGGTGGCCCAGCGCGTGTCGTCGCGTGCGGCCGCCGCCAAGGAGCTCGAGGCAGTCACCCTCGACGACGAGCCCTCGAACGACGAGACGCCCGAGGCCCTCATGGGCGAGATGCGCGTCGACCCGCTCGAGGTCGTGCTCGCGCCGGACCTCGTCGACCTGGTCGACACCGGCGTCGGCGGCGACCTGCTCGACCGGGTCCGTGCCCTGCGCCGCAAGCTCGCCCTGCAGCTCGGCCTCGTCATGCCGCCCGTGCGCACGCGCGACAGCCTCGACCTGCCGACGTCCGGCTACTCGATCCGGATCAGTGGGGTCGAGGTCGGCAAGGGCCAGGCCCCGCCCGGGCACGTGCTCGCCATCGGCGACAACCTGGACGCCGTCCCCGGCCGCCCGACGACCGAGCCCGTCTTCGGCCTGGCCGGCAAGTGGGTGCCGGCCGAGGCGCGGCAGCAGGCCGAGCTGTACGGCGCGTCCGTCGTCGACCGCTCGAGCGTGCTGATCACGCACCTGGCCGAGGTCGTTCAGACCCACGCCGCGCGGCTGCTCGGCCGCGAGGACGTCAAGGCCCTGGTGGAGTCGGTGCGCCGCACCCACCCCGTCGTCGTCGAGGAGCTCACGCCCGCGCTGATGACCACCGGCGAGGTGCAGCGCGTCCTGCAGGGCCTGCTGGCCGAGGGCATCTCGGTGCGCGACCTCGTGCGCGTCTTCGAGGCGCTCTCGCAGCGGGCCAAGGCCGGCGCCGACCTCGACGGGCTGGTCGAGGCCTCGCGCCTCGCGCTCGGCCCCGCCATCTGCGACACCTGGGCGCGCGACGGCCTGCTGCAGGTGCTCACCCTCGACCCGATGCTCGAGCAGCAGCTCGTCGAGGCCGTCCGTCCCGGTGAGAGCGGCGGTGTCATCGCCCTTCCCGGCGGCACGGTCGAGCGGCTGGTCGACGCCGCCGCCCAGGCCCTGCTCGGTGCCGAGCGCGAGGGCCGCTCGCCCGTGCTCGTCTGCCCGCCCGTCGTCCGCGCACCGCTGCGCCGCCTGCTCGCGCCGCACGTCCCGCGCCTGCCGGTGCTCTCGTACGCCGAGATCGACGCCAGCCTGAGGATCGAGACGACGGGAGTGGTCAGCTGTGGCACAGCGATTGCTGCTTGAGGGATCCGACATCGACGAGCTGCTCGCCCGCGTCCGCGCCGAGCACGGCCCCGACGCCCGCATCGTCCACGCGGAGCAGAAGCTCGTCGGCGGCGTCGCCGGGTTCTTCGCCCGCCGCCGCTACGAGGTGGCCGTCGCCGTCGACGAGCCGTCCGCCGCCGCTGCCCAGCCCGCCCCCGCTGCTCCCAGCTCCGCCGCTCCCGCTCGCACCACGACGTCCCAGCTCCAGGAGGACCCCGCCGTGACCACCTTCGACACCGAGCCCCAGCAGGGCCGTGGCGCGCCGTCGTCCCTCGAGGAGCTGCTCGCGATGGCCGACGGCCAGGACGGCGGCCAGGAGCCCTCGCGCCCGGCCGGCCGCCCGCTGTCGACCGAGTCGGAGTCCTTCGACCACCTGGTGCGCGACCTCGTCGCCCGCGCCGTGCCCGAGGGCCGGCCGCAGCCGGTGCCGTTCATCCCCGCGCAGGGCGGCTTCGCGGCTGCCACGCCGCGCGTGCTGACCGAGCCCGTGAGCGCCGTCGGCGCCCTCGAGGCCGAGGCCGTCGCGGTGCCCGAGCTCGACCTGCCGGCGCTCGCGATGCCGCAGCTGGACCCGGCCGCGTTCGGGATCCCCGCCCACGACCTGTACCCGGCCGCCCGCTTCCCCCAGGGCACGGCCCGCTTCGCCGCCGCCGTCGAGGACGTCCCCGTCCAGGCCGTCGCCGCCGAGCAGGTCGAGGTCGTCGAGCCGGCCGCTGCCGCCCTCGCGGCGCCGCACGCGCCCTCGGTGCTGGAGGCCCTGGCCGCCATGACGGCCCCGGTGGTCGAGCCGGCCCCGCTGCTCGCGTCCCCGGCGCCCTCCGTGGCCGCGGTCGAGGTGGTCGAGGCCGTCGTCCCGGAGCGGCAGTACGTCGCCCGGCACGCCAGCCGCCCGATGATCGTGCCCGAGGCGGTCGCCGCGCTGGGCCTGCCGGTCCGCGAGCTCGCGCCGACCCCCGAGGCCGACCCCCGCACCGCGCTGCTCGACGTCCTGGCCGACCTCGCCGTGCCCGCGCCCGGTGCGCTGCGCGGCGTCCAGGTCGTCGTGGGCGACGCGGCCGACGCCTACCAGCTGGCCCACGCCTGGGCCGCCGCGATCGGCGAGGACGGCGACGTCGTCCTCACCGAGCGGTCCGACGAGGCGCCCGAGGAGCTCGCCGACCGCGCCCGCGCGGCCGTGCAGCCCGACGGCGGCGTGCTCGTCGTCGTCGACGCCGGGACGACGCGCGCCAGCGCCCGCGGGGCCGGACGCCGGGTCGGCGCCCTGGGTGCCACCGCCGTCACCGGCGTCGTCGACGCGCGCTGGGACCCGGCCATCACCCGCGAGCGCGTCGCGGCGCTCGGCGGCCACGGTCGCGGGGTCGACCACGTCGCGGCGCAGGGCGTGCTGGAGTCGCCGACCCCGCTGCGGCTGCTCGAGATCGGCGTCCAGGTGACCTGGCTCGACGGGCAGCCCGCCACGCTCGGCGCGTGGGCCGCGCCGTGCCTGGACCGCTGGAGCTGACCTCGGCACCTATGCTGGGGCGATGCTCGTACTGACGCGGAGGATCGGCGAGAGCCTGGTCATCGGCGACGACGTGGTGATCCGCGTGCTCGACGTCAAGGGTGACGTCGTGCGGATCGGCGTCGACGCCCCCCGGCACGTCCAGATCCACCGGCAGGAGGTCTACGAGGCGGTCAAGGCCGCCAACCAGGCCGCCGCCGCGACGAGCGAGGGCGCCCTCGCGGCCCTGCAGGACGCCGTGCGCCAGCGCCGCCCGTCGGGTCCCGCCTGACCTCAAGACCCCGCGGCCGCCTGCCGATGCAGGACGGGTGACGACGACCTCCGGAACCGCCCTCGGCGCCGACCAGGCCGCAGCCTCCGCGTCGCTGGCGCGCCAGCCGATCGTCGACCGCAGCGGTCGACTGCACGGGTACGAGCTGCTGTTCCGCGGGGCCGACCCGCGCGAGGTCGGCGGCGACCGGGCGACGGCCGACGTCCTCGTCACCGCGGCCTGCGACCTCGGATGGCAGCGCCTCGGCGGCGGCCACCCGCTGTTCCTGAACGTCGACCACGGGATGCTGCTCGGCGACCTGATCGCGCTGGCGCCCGCGGAGCAGACCGTCATCGAGGTGCTCGAGCACGTCGAGGTCGACGCCGCCGTCGTCGAGCGCGTGACCGCGCTGCGCGACCACGGCTTCCGGATCGCGCTGGACGACTTCGTGGCCGGCTCGTCGGCCGAGCTGCTGCTGTCCCTCGCGGACCTGGTCAAGGTCGACGTCCTGCAGACGCCGGCCGAGCAGTGGCCCGGCCTGGTCGACCGTCTGCACGGCCAGGGCCTGGTCGTCGTGGCCGAGAAGGTCGAGGACGCCGCCACGCACGCGCGCGCTGTCGCCGCGGGCTTCGACCTGTTCCAGGGCTACTGGTACGCGCGCCCCGCCGACCAGCCGTCGATCGCGATGTCGCCGCGGCACGTCGTCTGCCTGCGGCTGCTCACCGCGCTGTCGCAGGACGAGCACGACCTGCGCGAGATCGAGGAGCTGGTGAGCTCCGACCCCATGCTCACCGTGCGCACGCTGCGCATGGCCAACAGCGCCGCCGCCGGCACCGGCCGGGCGATCAGCTCGGTGCAGCAGGCGCTGGTGCTGGTCGGGCCGGCCACGCTGTCGGGCTGGATCGCGCTGATGCTCGTCGCCGGCGAGGACGAGAGCGACTCGATGTCGTCGGTCGAGGTGCTGGTGCGAGCGCGCGCGTGCCTGCTCGTCGCCAAGACGCGCGGCGAGGTGCGGCCGGGAGAGGCGTTCCTCGCCGGGCTGGTGGCCGCGCTCGCCGAGAAGTCCGGCGTCGCGCCGGGTCAGATGCTCGACACCGTCGGTGCGGCGCAACCGATCCGCGACGCGGTGCTGGACGGCGCGGGCGACCTCGGGCTGCTGGTGCGCGACGTCGACCGGCACATCTCCGGCTTCGACGTCGACGCCGCGCTCGACGTCCAGATGGCGCACCTCGCAGCCGTCGTCTGGGGCCACGAGCTCCTCACCATGCGCTGAGTCACGTGCCGGTGGTGGAACCACGCGACCCCGAGCTGTACCTCGCAACCCGACTGCCATGCCTGGTCAGTCTCAGAACCGTCGACGACGATCCGTCTAGCGCGAGCGGCGGAGCGGGCCTTGGCCCGGGGCCACGCAGTTCCACCGTCTCACGAGCGCCCACTCGCACCGAGCCCTCAGCGCGGCAGATCGGGACGGCAGCTGCGCTGCCACGAGGCGCCGCTCGCTGGTTGGGTGCGGGCGTGGGTGCGGCGGAGGTGCTGCGATCACGACGTCGCCGCCGCACCCACGGCCGCACCCGTCCATCACCCGCTGCTGCAGATGCGAGGGCGGTCCTCGGCAGATGAGTGCGTACGCGTCGATCGCGCGGGCGGGCCGGATCGCATGATCACGGCGGGGGAGCGGTCAGTCGCGGCGGGCGGTGAGGCGGACCGTCACCTCGTCGCCCTCGCCCTTGCCGATCGCCTTGCGCACCGACGCCTTGACGGGCAGCTTGTGGGTGCCGTCGCCGAGCGCCATGAACGAGCTCTCGAACGGGTGGCCGTCCACCGTGCCGGCGACCTTCACCAGCCCGCGCGTGCCGAAGTACTCGACCGACCGGTCCCACACCAGGTAGGTCCAGCCGCCGTCGGCCGGGCTCTTGCGCAGCCGGGCCGTGAACTGCTCGTCCATGGGGGTCTCCTCACCTCGTCCTGCTCATGAGACCACCGGCGACCCGCGAAGTCATCGGTCAGCCGTCGAGCGACCGCACGGTGCGCAGCGCGGCGGCGACGAGCCCGCACGGCGAGAGCACCGACCGCGCGATCGCCAGCGCCTCGAGGCGGTCGGCCGGAGACGCGCCCTCGACCGCCCGTGCCGTCCAGTCGACGGCGTCCCACAGGCCCCGCGTGCACTGGTAGTAGGCGAGCCGGTGCGGTTGCGGCGCAACGAGTTCACCCCGGTGTGCGAGGTACCCGGACTCGAACGCCGCCCGGTCGCCGTCCCGCACCGGCTGGCCGGCCAGCACCCCGCCGTCCAGCACGAACATCAGGTCGGCCTCGGGATGGGCCAGGACGGCGTCGTCCCAGTCGAGCAGCCACACCCAGCGCTCGCCGTGCAGCAGCACGTTGCCCAGGTGCGGGTCGGCGTGGCAGAGCACCAGCGGCGACTCGTCGGCCTGCAGCCGAGGAGCCAGGGCGACTGCTGCCGACGCCACGGCCAGGACGTCGTCCGACACCGCGCACCAGGCCCGCACGGCGGCGGACGCGACTCTGTCGAGCGCGTCCAGATCCGTTGCAGCAGAACGCCACCGGGCATCGGCGTCCCGCACCTGAGTCACGAGCGCAGTCGGGTCGTGCGTCTCGCGCGGGACGTCGACGGGCAGCGACGCGACGTCGACCTCGTGCACCTGCCCGAGCAGCGCGCCGAGCGCCGCCCAGTGCGCCGGCAGCACCGTCGAGCGCGCGGGTCGCGGGCCGTCCAACCACGGCTGGACGACGAGCCGCCGGCCCTCGCGCTCGGTCCACCGCGCACCACCCAGCGACGGCAGCGCACCCAGCACCCCGGGCACCCCGCGGGACGCCAGCAGCGCGGGCAGCTCGAGCCCGGCCGTCGAACCGCCGCCGGTCCACTTCACGGCCAGCCGCTCGCCCTCCGAGGTCGTCGCCCGCCACAGCGCGGCGGCGGCGTCCGAGCCGAGCGTCAGCGGCTCGACGAACGAGAGCTCGAGACCGAAGTCCTCGCGCACCCACGCGTGCAACGTGTCGACGTCCACGCGCTCAGCATGCCGGGCGGGCGTCCTGCGCGTCTCGGGAGTTCTGACGGGGCAGGGGCAGCCCGGGCGTCGAGGGCGTCGGGGCCTGCAGCGCCAACGACGTCAGCGCCTGCAGCAGCGGCTCGGCCCGGTGCAGCTCGGTTGTGAAGGCGTCGCCGTAGATCTCGACCAGCCACGTGGAGCCGTCCGTCGCGCGGCCGCCCGCGGCCACCAGCGAGGAGAACCCGGTCTGAGCCAGCAGGTGCCGCTCGCTCGCGTCGCCGCTGAACGAGTCGACGTAGATGCTGCGGCCGCCGATCGCGCGCTGCGTCGCGGGGTAGTCGGCCAGCAGGTACACGGTGGGGTCGAGCTCGACGTCCGGCCACTCGCCGTCGCGCGCGTCGTCCGGGCGCGGGGTGCCGCACTGCGCGGCCACGACCGTGCCTGCCGCGACGTCGACCGTGCTGACCCACCACGCCGCACCGGACGACGCCGAGCAGACCTCCGCCGCGACGGTCGCCAGGTGGTCGACCACCGGCTCGGGCGAGCGCAGCCGGTCGGTCACGCGGCTGACGCGGGTGACGAGGAACCCGTCCTCGGCGCCGGTCCAGCGCTCGGGGACGTCGTCCTGGCCCTGCCGCAGGGCGAGCTTGTGGCGGTACTGCTCGGCGTCGGCCAGCTTCATCAGCGAGCGGGCGCGCGAGGTCGGGGTCGGCTCGGCGCGCGGCAGGTCGCGCCCGGCCGCGATGCCGCACGAGAGCCCGCCGCCGAGCTTGAGCGCACGTGCCGCGGCAGCCAGGTCCTGCACCACCTCGGCGACCTGCCCGACCTCCGGGTCGGGTGAGGCGATGAGGAACTCGTCGCCGCCGAGCCGGGCCGCGAGCCCGCCGGGCAGCCGGCCGGCCGCCACCGACACCAGGCCGCCGATCTCGCGCAGCAGCCGGTCGCCGGCCGGGTGCCCGTGCTGGTCGTTGACCTGCTTGAGCCCGTTGACGTCGCACAGCACCACGGTCATGGACGACGACCGGTCGGCGTCCGCGGCCCACGTCTCCAGCGCCTGGTCGACCGCCCGGCGGTTGGCCAGCCCGGTGAGCGGGTCGGTGAGCGCCAGGCGCATGACCTGCTCGTGGCCCTCGAGCCGCATCACGGCCGCGCCGGCGAGCGCCCCGAGCAGCTCGGCCGTGGCGACCTCGTCGTCGGTGAACGGCCGGTCGTCGACGCGGGCCAGGTAGATCTCGCCCCAGACCTGTCCCTCGACGACCACCGGCACGCTGGCGCCCACACGCTTGCCGACCATCTCGAGCAGCGCTTGGTCGGCGGCGCTGGTGCCGTCGTCGCCGACGGCGCCGCACCACGGACCGGCCTCCTCGACCGTCATGGCGGTCTGGGGCAGGTCCGCGATCTGGTAGCTCTCGTCGTTCGGGTGCTCCTGCTCCCACTCGGCGAGCTCGCCCGCGTTGCGCAGCACGCGCACCATGCCGTGTGGCAGGTCGAACCGGCTCACGTGGGCGCTGTCGGCGCCGGTGAGGTCGAGCGCGGCGCGGACGACGAGTTCGACGACGTCCGGGCAGCTGGCCGCGGTGTGCAGCACGCGGGCCAGGTCGGCCAGGCCCACCAGGGGCGGCTGCGGTGCCGGGGCGACCATGCCACCCCCTCGTGGTGCGGCCGCCGCTCAAGCCTGACGGGTCAGTACTTGAACGGTCGGGGAGGGGCGGACAGGGTCGCGCGCGGGCAGGCGTCGAGGGTCAAGCCCCCGAACTCCAGCGCCGCGTCGGTGAGGCTGTGCACGGTGAAGCCGTGCTCCACGCCGAACCGCGTGACGGTGACACGGTAGATCGTGATCTCGTACTTGGTGGGCGTGCCGTACGCGACCTGGATGGTCCCGATGAGCTCCGCGCCGGAGGGGTTGTTGTAGCCGTGCCAGGGCCGGTCGTACAGGCTCCACAGCTGGGGCTCGGACTGCCACACCCCGCCGTTCTGGACGTCGCGCAGCGCCAGCTCGACCAGCACGGCCCGAGCCGCCTCCTCCGGCACGATCGCCGCAGGACGGATCACCTCGGAGACGACGCCCTCGTCGTACGCCTCCGCCATCAGCACTTCGCTGTTCTCCACGGCTCTCGTCCTCCTCCAGAACGCCTGCCCCCTCCATCGGCACGCACGGGCCCGCACTTCACCCCCTCGGCCCATCGGATCTTGGGGCAAGGACCCGGGGGAGGGCTGGTGCGGACGGGGCCGGTGGGGCACAATGGCGCCAGCGTGGTCCGCCGCGCCGTACACCAGCCCGCGCTGTGCACGCCCCTGGTCCGAGGTCGTTGGGGAAGACGTCCCTCGAGGCCTGAGGAGGTCGTGATGTCTGCAGCGACGACGCGTGGTGTCGTCTTCGTGCACGCAGCGCCGCCGGCGCTGTGCCCGCACGTGGAGTGGGCGCTCGGCGGCGTCCTCGACGCACGCCTGCACCTGGACTGGACCGCGCAGCCGGCCGAGCCCGGGACCTGGCGCACCGAGCTGAGCTGGCAGGGCGAGGCGGGCACCGGCGCGCACCTGACCTCGGCGCTGCGCGGCTGGGGCAAGCTGCGCTTCGAGGTCACCGAGGAGCCCAGCGCGAGCGCCGACGGCGCGCGCTGGAGCCACACGCCGACGTTGGGCGTGCACCACGCCGTGGTCGGCGTGCACGGCGACGTGCTCGTCGGCGAGGACCGGCTGCGCGCCGCGGTCAAGGCCTCCGGGGGCGACGCCGTGCTGCTGGCCGGCGAGATCGACACCGTGCTGGGCCGCGCCTGGGACGACGAGCTCGAGCCCTTCCGCTACGCCGGGGACGGCGCCCCCGTGCGCTGGCTGCACCGCGTGGGCTGACCCTCCGGGCGCACCCGCCGGGCGCACCGCCGCGCACGACCACGGGCCGCCGACCCGCTCCAAGGAGCAGGTCGACGGCCCGTCGTCCGGACGTCGTCGGTCAGCCGACGTGCACCGCCGGCGTCTCGCCGTCGTTCGCCAACGTCTCGTGCTTGACGTCGAGCCCCAGCAGGATGATGAGCGTGCCGCCGAGCACCATCGCCGCGGCGACGAGGAAGGCCCGGGTGGCGCCGTGCGTCTGCGCGGCCAGCGCGATCTGGTGCTGCGCGGCGGCCAGCTGGTCGGCCGTCGGCGCCGCACCGCCGGCGGCGGCCTTGGCCTGCAGCGCGGCGGCCAGCGAGTGCGCCTTGTCGGTGGCGGCCGAGACCGCCACGGTCGACAGGGTGGCCAGGCCGAGCGAGCCGCCCACCTGCTGCATGGTGTTGAGCACCGCCGAGGCGACGCCGGAGTCCTCGCGGGCCACGCCGCTGACCGCGGTCAGCGTGAGCGGCACGAACACCAGGCCCAGGCCGAACGAGAGCAGCAGGATCCACGGCAGCAGGCCGGTGACGTACGACGAGCCGACCTCGAGCTGGGCCATGCCGAGCATGCCGCCGGTGGCGAGCAGTCCGCCGGCGCCGGAGATCCAGCGCGGGTCGACCCGCGAGACCAGCGTCGAGGCGAGCTGGGCGGCGACCACGATGCCCACCGAGAACGGCAGGAACGAGAAGCCGGCCTTGAGCGAGCTGTAGCCCAGCACCTGCTGGATGTAGAGGCCCAGGAAGTAGAACATCGCGAACATGCCGGCGCCGACGACCAGCATCACCACGTAGCTCACGGCGCGGGTGCGGTCGGCCAGCACGCGGAACGGCATGAGCGCGTGCTTCGAGCGCTGCTCGACGAGCAGGAAGACCGCGATGAGCACCAGGCCGGCGACGATGGTGACGAGCGTCGTGCTGTTGCCCCAGCTGGTGGTGGCCGCGTGGGTCAGGCCGTACACCAGGGACACCAGGCCGGCGGTGGCGGTGAGGGCACCGGGCAGGTCGAAGCCGCCGGTCTCGCGGGCGGACTCGCCGAGGAAGCGGGGCGCCAGCGCGAGCACCAGCAGGCCGATCGGCACGTTGATGAAGAAGGTCCAGCGCCAGTCGTACTCGGTGAGCACGCCGCCGAGGATCAGGCCGACCGCCGCGCCGGCGCCCGACATCGCGGCGTAGACGCCGAAGGCGCGGTTGCGCGCGGGCCCCGCGGGGAAGGTCGTGGTGATCAGCGACAGGGCGGTGGGGGAGGCCACCGCGGCGCCGATGCCCTGCAGCACGCGGGCGGCGAGCATCTGGCCCTCGCTCTGGGCCACGCCGCCGAAGAACGACGCCAGCGCGAAGACGCCGACGCCGGCCATGAAGACCTTGCGACGGCCGAGCAGGTCGCCGAGGCGACCGCCGAGCAGCAGCAGGCCGCCGAAGGCCAGCGTGTAGGCGTTGACGACCCACGACAGGTTGGCCGGCGTGAAGTCGAGGTCGGTCTGGATGTGCGGCAGCGCGATGTTCACGATCGTGCCGTCGAGCACGACCATGAGCTGCGCGGCGCTGATCAGCGCCAGCGCGATGCCGAGGTGGCGGTGGCCGTGACCGGCGTCGTCCGCCGGCGGCTCGGGGACCACCGCGTCGGTGGTCAGGGTGTCCTGGGACATCGGGTCGTCGTCCTTCTGCTCGGGTCGTGCGGGGTGGGAGGGCCGGCGACGCTGCCGGCGGCAGGTGGTTCAGCGCGAGGTCTCGGCCCGGCAGGCGGGCAGCAGCACCTCGTCGATCGCGCGCTCGACGAAGTCCGGCGTGGGGTGCTGGCCGGTGACGAACACCCGGTGGACGACGAGGGCAGGCAGCACCTGCGCCAGCAGGTCGACGTCGGCGCCCTCGGCCAGCTCGCCGCGCTCGGCGGCGCGCTCGAACAGCGAGCGGGTCAGGGCCAGCCGCGGCTCGAGGAACTCGCGGTCGAAGGCGGCGCGCAGCTCGGGCTCACGGTGCAGCGCCGTGACCAGGGCGACCATGACGCCCATCGGCACCTGGTCGGTGAAGCCGCCGTCGTCGCAGGCCAGGTGCAGCAGGTCGCCGCGCAGCGAGCCGGTGTCGACGACGTCCGGCGAGGGCACGCAGGCGGCCCGGGAGACGGCGTCGACGACGAGGTCGGCCTTGGTCGACCAGCGGCGGTAGAGCGTGGCCTTGCTGGCCCGGGCGGCGCCAGCGACGGCGTCCATCGTCAGCCGGTCGTAACCGACCTCGCTGAGCAGGCCGAGCGCAGCGGCGAAGATCTGCTCCTCGCGCTCGCCCTCGACGCGGGGGCGGGTGCGCTCGTCGGTCGTGCTCACGACACCTCCCGGTCACCTGGATGAAACGAAACGGTTTCGTTCCATCGATGACGATAGACCCGCCGGACGACGGCGTGCAACCCCGGACGCCGACGACCCGCCGGACGGGTGGTCCGGCGGGTCGTCGGGCGTCCTGGGGCGACGGGAGCGGGCGGTTACAGCGGGATGTTGCCGTGCTGGCCGCGCACCTTCGGGCCCTCGTCGATGGCGCGGGCGAGCGCGCCGCGGGTGTCGGACGGCTCGACGACCTCGTCGACGACGCCGATCTCGACGGCGCGCGGCAGGCCGCCGGCGAGCACCTCGTGCTCGGCCGCGAGCTCGGCCTCGACGTCGGCGCGGGCGTCGTCCGGCACCTCGGCCAGCTTGCGGCGGTGCAGGATCCGCACCGCGGCGACCGCACCCATGACGGCCAGCTGCGCACCGGGCCACGCGAAGACCTTCGTGGCGCCCAGCGAGCGGCTGTTCATCGCGATGTACGCCCCGCCGTACGCCTTGCGGGTCACCAGCGTCACGCGCGGCACCGTGGCCTCGGCGAAGGCGTGCAGCAGCTTGGCGCCGCGGCGCACCACGCCGTCCCACTCCTGCCCGACGCCGGGCAGGTACCCCGGGACGTCGACGACGACCACCAGCGGCACGCCGAACGCGTCGCACATGCGCACGAACCGCGCCGCCTTCTCGGCCGACGAGGAGTCCAGGCAGCCGCCGAGGCGCATCGGGTTGTTGGCGATGACGCCGACGGTGCGACCGCCGAGCCGGCCGAGCGTCGTGACGATGTTCGGCGCCCAGCGGGGGAAGAGCTCGACCGTGGTGGCCGGGTCGTCGAGGACGTTCTCGACCAGCGGGTGCACGTCGTACGCGCGCTTGGTGGACTCGGGGAGCAGCCCGGCCAGGTCGCGCTCCTCGACGGCCGAGCGGTCCATCTCGCCCTGGGCGCCGAGCAGCGCCGTCACGAGCTGGGCCTGCTCGTACGCGGCCTCGGTGGTCTCGGTGACGACGTGGACGACGCCCGAGCGACGGCCGTGCGGCTCGGGACCACCCAGCCGCAGCGCGTCGACGTTCTCGCCGGTGACCGAGCGGACGACGTCCGGGCCGGTGACGAAGACCCGGCCGTCCGGGCCGAGGATGACGATGTCGGTGAGCGCCGGGCCGTACGCGGCGCCGCCCGCGGCCGCGCCGATGACCACCGAGATCTGCGGGATCTTGCCCGACGCGCGGGTCATGATCGCGAAGACCTCGCCCACGGCGTGCAGCGAGACGACGCCCTCGCGCAGCCGGGCGCCGCCGGAGTGCCACAGGCCGACGACCGGCACGCCGTCGGCGAGCGCCCGCTCGTAGGCCGTCAGGACGACCTTGCAGCCGGCCTCGCCCATCGCGCCGCCCTGGATCGTGGCGTCGCTGGCGAACGCCACGGCAGGCGTGCCCTGCACGGTGCCGCGCGCGGCGAGCATGCCGCTGTCGTCGCGCTCGGTGAGCAGCTCGACGCTGCCCTCGTCGAAGAAGATGCCGAGCCGCAGCTGAGGGTCGCGCGGGTCGACCTCGACCTGGAGGTCGGAGTCGGCACGGGGGGTGGTGGCGGTCATGAGGCGCTCCGGATCGCGAGGGCGACGTTGTGGCCGCCGAACCCGAACGAGTTGTTCAGGGCCAGCAGGTCGCCGTCCGGCAGCTGGCGCGGCTTGTCGACGACGACGTCCAGCGAGACCTCGGGGTCGAGCTGGTCGACGTTGATGGTCGGCGGGGCGAGGCGGTGGTGCAGGGCCAGGATCGTGAAGATGCCCTCGACCGCGCCGGCCGCGCCGAGCAGGTGGCCGGTCATGGACTTGGTGGCCGAGACGCAGACGCCGTCGGTGGCGTCGCCCAGGGCGGCGCGGATCGACACGGCCTCGGCGGTGTCGCCGACGGGCGTCGAGGTGGCGTGGGCGTTGAGGTGCACGACGTCGGACGCGGTGGCGCCTGCCGCCTCCAGGGCGGCGCGCATGGCCCGCGCCGCGCCGGTGCCCTCGGGGTCGGGGGCGGCGATGTGGTGCGCGTCGCTGGTCAGGCCAGCGCCGGCGAGCTCGGCGTAGATCTTCGCCCCGCGCGCCTTCGCGTGCTCCTCGGACTCCAGGACGACGACGCCCGCGCCCTCGCCGAGGACGAAGCCGTCGCGCGTGACGTCGTAGGGGCGGCTCGCGGTGGCCGGGTCGTCGTTGCGGGTCGAGAGCGCCTGCATGGCGGCGAACCCGGCGATCGGCAGCGGGTGGATGGCCGCCTCGGTGCCACCGGCGACGACGACGTCCGCGCGGCCCGAGCGGATCATGTCGACCGCGTAGCTCATCGCCTCGGCGCCGGACGCGCACGCGCTCACCGGCGTGTGGACGCCGGCCCGCGCGCCGAGCTCGAGGCTGACCGCCGCGGCCGGGCCGTTGGGCATGAGCATCGGCACCGTGAGCGGGAAGACCCGGCGAGGGCCCTTCTCCTTCAACGTGTCGTACGAGCTGAGCAGCGTCCAGACGCCGCCGATGCCGCTGGCGACGACGACGCCGAGGCGCTCGCCGTCGACCTCGGGCGAGCCGGCGTCGGCCCAGGCCTCGCGGGCGGCGACGAGTGCGTACTGGCCGGACGGGTCGAGCCGGCGGGTCTCGACGCGGGCGAGCTGCTCCGCGGGCGGGACGGCGACCGAGGCCGCGAAGGTCACCGGCAGCTCGAGCTCGGCGACCCAGTCCTGGGTCAGCGTGCGCGCGCCGGAGGTCCCGTCGAGGGCGGCCTGCCAGGTCGTGGCGACGTCACCGCCGAGGGGGGTGGTCGCGCCGAGGCCGGTGACGACGACACGACGGTTCTGGCTCGTGGCCATGCTCGGGTCAGCTCCTAGGACGTCGAGTGGTGCGGGGGAGGGAGGGCGAGTTCGCCCGGGGGCGGTGCCGGAGGAGACCGGGACACCGCCCCCGAGCAGCTCGGGGGCGCTGGGTCAGCCCTGCGCCTGCTGGATGTAGGCGACGGCGTCGCGCACGGTCGACAGGTTCTTGACGTCGTCGTCCGGGATGCGCACCGAGAACTTCTCCTCGGCGTTCACGACGATCGTCATCATCGACAGCGAGTCGATGTCGAGGTCGTCGGTGAAGTTCTTGTCCATCTCGACGGAGTCGACGGGCAGACCGGTCTCCTCGTTCACGATCTCGGCGAGGCCGCTGAGGATCTCCTGCTCGCTGTTGGCCATGCGTGGCGCTCCTTGTGGTCGCTGCGGTGTGCAGTCTCTGCTGTGGTTGCTGCTGGCACTGCGTGTCGTGCGGTGGTGCTGCCCGAGGTCCCGTCGGGCCCCGGGGGTCAGGGGAGGGTGACGACCTGCGCCGCGTAGGCCAGGCCGGCGCCGAAGCCGATCAGCAGGGCCAGGCCCCCGTGCGGCGCCTCGCCCTCGCGCAGCATGCGCTCCATGGCCAGCGGGATCGAGGCCGCCGAGGTGTTGCCGGTCTCGGCGATGTCGCGCGCCACCGGGATCTCCGGCGGCAGGCCGAGCGCCTTGATCATCGAGTCGATGATCCGCATGTTGGCCTGGTGCGGGATGAACGCGTCGAGCTGGTCGGCGCTGATGCCGGCCTTCTCGAGCGCCTGCTGGGCGACGGGTGCCATCTGCCACACGGCCCAGCGGAAGACGGTCTGCCCGGCCATCGTGATGTGCGGCCAGTCGGTCTGGTGGTCGCGGACGGTGAGCCAGGACTCGCGCTGGCGGATGACGTCCCACTGCTCGCCGTCCGAGCCCCAGACGGTGGGGCCGATGCCGGGGGTGTCGGACGGGCCGATCACCACGGCACCCGCGCCGTCGCCGAACAGGAAGGCGGTGCCGCGGTCGTCGAGGTCGGTGAAGTCCGACAGCTTCTCGACGCCGACGACGAGCACGTGCTCGGCGCTGCCGCCGCGCACCATGTCGCCGGCCAGCGCGACGCCGTGGCAGAAGCCGGCGCAGGCGGCGGAGATGTCCATGGCCGCGGCGGGGGTGGCGCCGAGGCGGTGGGTGAGCAGCGAGGCCGCTGACGGCGTCTGGAACGGGTGCGTCACCGTGGCGACCAGGACAGCGCCGATGCGCGAGGGGTCGAGGCCGGCGGCGTCCAGCGCCTGGCGGGCCGCGGCCTCGCTCATGTCGACGACGCTCTCGTCCGGTGCCGCCCAGCGACGGGTCACGATCCCCGAGCGCTCGCGGATCCACTGGTCGCTCGAGTCGATCCGGTCGACCAGCTCGGAGTTCGGGACGACGCGCTCGGGGCGGTAGCCGCCGACGCCGAGGATGCGGGCGTGGGGCGCCCCGCTGGGGGGCGAGATCTGCGCACCGGACGTCATGCCGGTACCTCCTGCGGGTGCAGCCGGACGATGGGCTGGCCGGGCGAGACGGGGTCGCCGTCCTCGACCAGCCACTCGACCACGCGCCCGCCGTGCGGGGCGACGACGTCGTGGGTGTCGCGCAGCGTCGCGACGGTGGCGACGGTCTGGCCGTTGCCGACCGTGGCGCCCGCGTCGAGAGCGTCGAAGTGGACCGTGCCCTTGATGGGGGCCACGACCAGGCGCCACGTGGGGTTCTGCGACAGGCCGCTCGACTGGCCGTGGCGCGCCACCATGTCGCGCGCGGCGTCGAGGTCGTCGGGGGTCTTCAGGGCCAGCGTCTCGACGTCCGGGAGCGCCCGCTTGACCAGGCCGGTGAGCGCGCCGGCCGGCGGGATCTCGATGACGCCGGTGACGCCGAGGTCGGCCATGGTCTGCATGCACAGGTCCCAGCGCACGGGGTTGCTGACCTGGCTCACCAACCGGCCCAGCACCTCGCGGCCGTCGTGCACGACGTGGCCGTCGGCGTTCGACAGCAGGCGGGTGCGCGGGTCGTGCGTCGTCATCGCGCGGGCGTACCCCGCGAGGAGGTCGACCGCCGGCCGCATGTGCTCGGTGTGGAAGGCGCCCGCCACCTGCAGCGGGATCAGCCGGGCCTTGGCCGGGCCGTCGTCCTTCAGCGCGGCGAGCTGCTCGAGCGTGCCGGCTGCCACGGTCTGCCCGGCGCCGTTGGCGTTCGCCGCGGTCAGGCCGTGGCGCTCGAGGGAGGCGGCGACGTCGTCCGGGTCGCCGCCCAGCACGGCGGTCATGCCGGTGGGCGTCACGGCGCTCGCGGCGGCCATCGCGCGGCCGCGCTCGCGGACGAAGACCATGGCCTGCTCGGCCGACAGGACGCCGGCACCGGCGGCCGCGGTGATCTCGCCGACGCTGTGGCCGGCACCCGCGGCGACCTGGCGGAACGCCTCGGCCGGGTGCGGGAAGAGCGCGAGCAGCGAGACCAGCCCGCTGGCCACGATGAGCGGCTGGGCCACCGCGGTGTCGCGGATCGTCTCGGCGTCGGACTCGGTGCCGTGCTCGACCAGGTCGATGCCGGCGACGGCCGACAGCCAGCGCAGCCGCTCCTCGTAGCCGGGCACCTCCAGCCAGGGGCGCAGGAAGCCGGGGGTCTGGGAGCCCTGTCCGGGGCAGGCGATGACGAGCACGTCCCTACCCTCGCCGCTCGTCCGGCCCGCAGGGGCTGCCGACGCGGACCAACTCTGGTGGCCAGGTTTGGAGGGTTCCTACAAAACGGCTCGTCACGCGCCGGTCGCCTCCCGGGTGCCGCGCAGCACCTCGACCGGCGGGGCCGCGGCGGCCGCGGCGAAGCGCCGGGGTGCCTCCGAGAGCCTCCCCAGGGCCAGCGCCACCCGGACGACGTGCGCGTCGCGGGGGAGCATCACGTCGTAGCCGCACGTCTCGGCCGCCCGACGCAGCCGGTAGCGCACCGTGTTGGGGTGGACGAAGAGCAGGCGGGCCGATCCCTCGAGCGACCCGCCGGTCTCGAGGTACGTCGTGACGGTGTCGAGCAGGCTGCCGCGGGCCTCGCTCAGCGGCCGGTGCACCCGGTCGACGAGCGCGCGGCGGGCCGGCGTGTCACCGGCCAGCACGCGCTCGGGGAGCAGGTCGTCGGCCAGTACCGGACGCGGCGCCTCGGGCCACGCGCGGGCGGCGACGAGGCCGCCCAGGGCCGCCAGCGCCGAGCGCCCCGCGGCGAACAGGTGCGGCACCGTCGGGCCGACCACCACCGGCCCCGGGGCGAAGCAGGTGTCCAGCGCCTGCGCCGTCCGGACCCCGTCGTCGACCCCGCCCAGCACCGCCACCAGCCGGCCGCCCTGCACGGCAGCCAGCGCGTCGACGTCCACCCTGCGCGCCTGCTGCCGCAGCGCCTCGACCACCTCGGCGGCCGCCCCGCCGGAGGCCTCGCCGGCCACCACGACGACGTCGGTCTGCGCGTCCCAGCCGAGCGCGGCGGCGCGCGACTGCAGGGCGTCGTCGGCCTCGCCGCGCAGCACGGCGTCGACGACCAGCGACTCCAGGCGGGCGTCCCACGCGCCGCGCGACTCGGCGGCCTGCGCGTAGACCTCGGCGGCGGCGAACGCCACCTCGCGGGAGTACCGCAGCACGGCCTCGCGCAGCGCCTGCTCGTCACCGGGCGCGGCGAGTTCCTCGACCTGGTCCTCGACGACGTCGACGACGGTGCGCACGAGGTCCAGCGTCTGGCGCAGGTTCACCGATCGGGTCAGCTCGCGCGGCGCCGTCCCGAACACGTCGGCGGTGATCTCCAGCACGCCGCCGGGGTGGCGGAACCACGCCAGGAAGGCGCCGATGCCGGCCTGCGCCACCAGCCCGACCCACGAGCGGTCCTCCGCCGACAGGGCGCGGTACCAGGGGAGCGTCGCCTCCATCCGGGCCGTCGCCCGGCGGGCGAGGTCCGGCATGCCCTGCTCGATGCGGCGCCGGGTGCGGGCTCCGGCCGCCCGTGCCACGCGGTCCACCACGGGGTCAGCGTAGACCCGACGTTTGTGGACGCAACACAACTGTCACGAGTTGGTGACGGCGGGCGCGACGGCGCCCGGGGCCGGCTGCTCCGGGGCTGCCGACTCGCGCCGGCTGGGTTATCGTCGCTGTGCCGGCGGCTGCGCACCTGCCCAGCGCCGTGCCCGACGCCTGCAGGGAGGTGCCGTGGGACTGCTCGACCGACTCCTGGGGCGTGCGCGCCGGACGGCCGCGTCGTCGTCGCCGCTCGCCCCCCTGACCCAGCGGGGCCGCCGGCGGTTCGTCGGCCCCGAGTCCGACGACATGGAGACCGCTCTGCGCGCCACGCTGCACGACGACCCGAACGACGCCGAGGCCTTCGCCCAGCTGGCCGAGGCGGTGCGCCGCCAAGCCGCCGAGGGCCACGAGGACGCCGAGCGCCGCCCCCGCGCCGCCAACGACGCGGTGTGGGCGCTGGCCGAAGAGCTGGCCCACAGCCCGAAGGCCTGGTACCCGCTGATCGAGCTGGGCCGGCTGTCGGTGCACGAGGACAGCGAGGGCGCCCAGCGCCGGCTGTCGATCGCCGTCGAGCGCGAGCCCACCGGCCGCGCGCTCGCCGAGGGGCTGGCCATGCTGCGGCGCGAGGGCATGCCCGAGGCCGCGCTCTCGCTCGGCGTGGGCCACTGGCGCCCGCGCGAGCACGTGCCCGAGGCGGGCCGCGAGCTGGTGCAGGCGGCGGCCGAGGCCGGCCGCGTCGGCGAGGCGCGCCGTCACCTCGACGCGCTCGCCGAGCACCACGAGGGCGACGTCGTCGACCTGCGCGAGCAGCTCGACCAGCTCGCCGCCCGCCGCAAGCCGTAGAGCGGCCGGCGGCGGCGGGGGCCGAGCGGGGTCCTACGACTCGCCGCCCGCGTTGCCGCTCGTGCCAGCGGTGACGTCCAGCAGCCGGTACTTCGCCGCCGCCTCGCGAGCGGCTCCCGCGTCGACCTCGCCGCGCGCGGCGAGCGCCTGCAGGGCGCGCACCGCCACCGACGGTCCGTCGATGTGGAAGTGCCGCCGCGCCGCGGGCCGGGTGTCGGACAGGCCGAAGCCGTCGGCGCCCAGCGTCGCGTAGTCGGTGGGCACCCACTCGCGGATCTGGTCCGGGACGGCGCGCATGTAGTCGCTCACCGCCACGACCGGTCCCTTGGTGCCGGCCAGCTGCTGGGTGACGAACGGCGTGCGCGCCGGCTCGTCCGGGCTGAGGAACGCGTGCTCGTCGCAGGCCAGGCCGTCACGGCGCAGCTCGTTCCAGGACGTCACGCTCCACACGTCGGCGTCGACGCCGAAGTCCTGCCCGAGCAGCTCCTGGGCCTCCAGCGCCCACGGCACCCCGACGCCCGAGGCGAGCAGCTGCACGCGCGGGCGCCCGCTCTCGGACTGGCCGGGGCGCAGCAGGTACATGCCCTTGAGCAGAGCGTCGACGTCGAGGTCCTCGGGCTCGGCCGGCTGCACGATCGGCTCGTTGTAGACCGTCAGGTAGTAGAAGACGTTCTCGGGGTGCTCGCCGTACATGCGGCGCAGGCCGTCGCGGACGACGTGCCCGATCTCGTAGCCGAACGCCGGGTCGTACGCGACGACCGCGGGGTTGGTCGACGCCAGGATCGGAGAGTGGCCGTCGGCGTGCTGCAGGCCCTCACCGGTGAGGGTCGTGCGCCCCGCGGTGGCACCGACGAGGAAGCCGCGCGCCATCTGGTCGGCGGCGGCCCAGATGCCGTCGCCGGTGCGCTGGAACCCGAACATCGAGTAGAAGACGTACACCGGGATCATCGGCTCGCCGTGGGTCGAGTACGACGTGCCGGCGGCGGTGAACGCCGCGACCGAGCCGCCCTCGTTGATCCCCACGTGCAGGATCTGGCCGGACGTCGACTCCTTGTACGCGAGCATCAGCTCGGCGTCCACGGAGACGTAGTTCTGCCCGTGCGGGTTGTAGATCTTGGCGGTCGGGAAGAACGAGTCCATGCCGAACGTGCGCGCCTCGTCGGGGATGATCGGCACGATCCGGTGCCCGATCTCCTTGTCGCGCATGAGGTCCTTGAGCAGCCGGACGAACGCCATCGTCGTCGCGATCTGCTGCTTGCCCGAGCCGCGGCGCACGACGTCGTACGTCGGCTCGGCCGGCAGCTGCAGCTGGCGGCCGTGGCTGCGCCGGGCGGGCATCGAGCCGCCGAGCTTGGCCCGCCGCTCGAGCAGGTACTTGATCGCCTCGTCCTCGGCACCCGGGTGGTAGTACGGCGGGCGGTAGGGGTCGGCCTCGAGCTGGGCGTCCGTGATCGGGATGCGCAGGCTGTCGCGCAGCAGCTTGAGGTCGTCCAGCGTCAGCTTCTTCATCTGGTGGGTGGCGTTGCGGCCGGCGAAGTGCGGGCCGAGGCCGTACCCCTTGATGGTCTGCGCCAGGACGACGGTGGGCTGGCCGGTGTGGTTCACCGCCGCGTCGTAGGCGGCGTACATCTTGCGGTAGTCGTGGCCACCGCGCTTGAGCTTCCAGATGTCGTCGTCCGAGAGGTTCTCGACCATCTTGCGGGTGCGCGGGTCGCGGCCGAAGAAGTGCTCGCGGATGTAGGCGCCGTCGTTGGCGCGGTAGGTCTGGTAGTCGCCGTCCGTCGTGGTGTTCATCAGGTGCACCAGAGCGCCGTCGCGGTCGGCGGCCAGCAGCGGGTCCCACTCGCGGCCCCACGTCACCTTGACGACGTTCCAGCCCGCGCCGCGGAACGACGCCTCGAGCTCCTGGATGATCTTGCCGTTGCCGCGCACCGGGCCGTCGAGGCGCTGCAGGTTGCAGTTGACGACGAAGGTCAGGTTGTCGAGCTCCTCGAACGCCGCGACGTGCAGCAGGCCGCGGCTCTCGGGCTCGTCCATCTCGCCGTCGCCGAGGAAGGCCCAGACGCGCTGCTGGCTGGTGTCCTTGATGCCGCGCGCGTGCAGGTACTTGTTGAACTGCGCCTGGTAGATGGCGTTCATCGGGCCCAGGCCCATCGACACCGTGGGGAACTGCCAGAAGTCCGGCATCAGGCGCGGGTGCGGGTACGACGGCATGCCGCCGCCGGGGTGGCTGAGCTCCTGGCGGAAGCCGTCGAGCTGGTCCTCGCTCAACCGGCCCTCGAGGTAGGCGCGGGCGTAGATGCCGGGGGAGGCGTGGCCCTGCACGTAGACCTGGTCGCCGCCGCCCTCGTGGTCGGGGCCGCGGAAGAAGTGGTTGAAGCCGACCTCGTACAGCGTGGCGCTGGAGGCGTAGCTGCTGATGTGGCCGCCGACGCCGATGCCCGGCCGCTGGGCGCGGTGCACGACCACCGCGGCGTTCCAGCGCAGCCACGCGCGGTAGCGGCGCTCGACGTCCTCGTCGCCCGGGAACCACGGCTCCTGCTCGGGGCTGATCGTGTTGATGTAGTCGGTGGCCGTCAGGCTGGGGACGCCGACGTGCATCTCCCGCGCGCGCTCGAGCAGCTTGAGCATGAGGTACCGGGTGCGGGTGCGGCCCTTGTCGGCCAGCACGCCGTCGAGGGACTCGAGCCACTCCTGGGTCTCGTCCGGGTCGATGTCCGGCAGCTGGCTCGGGATCCCGTTGAGGATGGGGCCGGCGTCCTCTCGACTGCTCACGGTGGTCCTCTCTCGCGTCGGTAGGCCTCCCCATCCTGCCCCTCGCCGTTGCGGACGTCACATCTACCCGCGGGTAGTCCCGAGGGGCGGGGCGGTGGCGCGCCTAGGGTCGGGGCATGGACACCACCGAGCTGGCCGTCCGCACCGGCGCGCGCGAGCAGGTCGTCGACCTCACCGCGCGGTGCGAGCAGTTCCTCGCGGACGTCGGCGCGGACGACGGCCTGCTGCACGTGTTCGTGCCGCACGCGACCGCGGGCGTCGCGGTGCTCGAGACCGGCGCGGGCAGCGACGAGGACCTGCTGCGCGCGCTGCGGTCGCTGCTGCCGCCGTCCGGGCCGGGTGGCGCCGGCGGGTGGCGGCACCAGCACGGGTCGGCGGGTCACGGTCGCGACCACGTCCTGCCGGGGCTCGTGCCGCCGTACGCCTCGGTGCCGGTGCTGGGCGGCCAGATGGCGCTCGGCACCTGGCAGAGCGTCGTCCTGGTCGACACCAACGTCGACAACACCGACCGCACCGTCCGCCTGTCCTACCTGCGCGCCTGACCCACCGCCTCCCGCCCCGCCCGTTGCGTCCGACGATCTGGTCGCCATGGCGACCGATCTTTCGGACGCAACGGGGTGGGGGTCAGGTGAGGCCGAGGCGCTCGCCGCCGGCGTAGACGGTCGCGCGTGGGGGTCGAAGGAACCCCGCGAGGGTGAGCCCCGACTCCAGCGCGAGCTCCACGGCCAGGCTCGACGCCGCCGAGACCGCTGCGAGACAAGGGATCCCCGCCATGAGCGCCTTCTGCGTCAGCTCGAACGACGCGCGGCTGCTCACCACCAGCACGTGCCCGGCCAACGGCAGCAGCCCCTCGCGCGCCGCCCAGCCCACGAGCTTGTCGACCGCGTTGTGCCGTCCGACGTCCTCGCGCGCGGCGAGCAGGGCGCCGTCCGCGGTGAAGAGCCCAGCGGCGTGCAGCCCGCCGGTGCGGTCGAAGGCCTTCTGCTCGGCGCGCAGAGCGTCCGGCATGGCCATGAGCACCGCGGGGTCGAGCCGCAGCGGGTCGGCCCGCACGTCGTACGGCGACCGCAGCCGGACGGCGTCGATGCTGGTCTTGCCGCACACCCCGCAGGACGACGTCGCGGCGAACGTGCGGTCCATCGACACGTCGGGCAGCACCACGCCGGCGCGCAGCGTCACGTCGACCACGTTGAACGTCGGCCGGCCGTCGTCGTCCTCGTCCTGGCAGTGCATCAGGTGGCTGACGTCGTCCGCCGACGAGACCAGCCCCTCGGTGACCAGGAAGCCCAGCGCCAGGTCGAAGTCGTCGCCCGGCGTGCGCATCGTCACCGTCAGCGGCCGCCCGTCGACACGCACCTGCAACGGTTCCTCGACCACGAGCGTGTCGGCGCGGTCGACGCGGTGCAGACCGCCGTCGTCCAGCGTGATCCGCTGCGCGGGCGTGCGCGTCGTGACCCGTCCCATGGCGCCAGCGTCGCACGCGCGACGGCCGCGGTCCTGCGGTCGCCAGGTGAGAGGTGCTTGCGCGATCACGCGCGCTCTAGTGGACTACTCGCACGCACGGGGCGCTCGCTCCGTCCGGAGCGCGTGAGAGGGAGTGGGACGGGTGAGTGCCAGCGCGGACGACGCTGACCGGGGGTTCGTCGGACGTCTCGGCCTGCAGACCGGCCAGGTCGTGCAGGAGCTCGGCTGGCACGACGAGGTCGACGACGACGTGCGCGTCGCGATCGAGGACGCCGTCGACGGAGACCTGCTGGACGAGGACGCCGACGACGTGGCCGACGTGGTGCTGCTGTGGTGGCGCGACGACGACGGCGACCTGGTCGACGCGCTCGTCGACTCCCTGACCAACCTCGCCGAGCGCGGGGCGGTCGTCCTGCTCACCCCCAAGACGGGACGCGACGGGCACGTGCCGCCCAGCGACGTCGTCGAGGCCGCGCTCGCCGCGGGCCTGCACGGCACCACCACCTTCAGCGCCGGACGCGACTGGAGCGCCACGCGCCTGGTCGCCCCCAAGAACGGACGTCGATGAGCGAGACCGCACCGGCCGAGGTCGTCCTGACCGTCGGCGAGCCCGCCCCTGACCTGACGCTGCGCGACCAGCACGGCGAGGAGGTCACGCTGTCGTCGTTCCGCGGCGAGCGCGCCGTGCTGCTGGTCTTCTACCCGTTCGCGTGGTCGGGCACCTGCACCGGCGAGCTCGACGAGATCAGCCAGCACCTCGAGGACTTCCAGAACGACCGCGTCCAGGTCATGGCGGTGTCCTGCGACACGATGCAGACGCTGCGCGCGTGGGCCGACGCCCAGGGCTACGACTTCCCGCTGCTGTCGGACTTCTGGCCGCACGGCGCGGCGGCCAACGCCTACGGCGTCTTCTTCGCCGAGGCCGGGTGCGCCACCCGCGGCACGTTCCTCGTCGACGACGCGGGCGTGCTGCGCTGGAGCGTCGTGCACGGGATGGGCGAGGCGCGCGACCCGCACGCGTACCGTGAGGCGATCGCGGCGCTCTGACCGAGCCCGCGCCGCCGCACCAGGGCCTGTAGCTCAGCTGGTAGAGCACCGCGTTTACACCGCGGGTGTCGTCGGTTCGAACCCGGCCGGGCCCACCCAGACGCCGGCGGGCAGCGTAGGTTGTCGTGCCGTGACGGACTCCTCCGCCCCGACGCCCGACGCCGCCGCGACGACCGCACCTCCGGTGCTGCAGCAGGTGGTCGCGGCCCTCGACGGCCTCTACCCGCCCGCCAGCGCGCAGAGCTGGGACGCCGTCGGGCTGGTCTGCGGCGAGCCCGACCGCGAGGTCACCAAGGTGCTGCTGGCCGTCGACCCGACCGCTGCGGTGGTCGAGGAGGCCGTGGAGTGGGGCGCCGACCTGCTGGTGGCCCACCACCCGCTGCTGCTGCGGCCGGTCTCGTCGGTGGCGACGACGTCTTTCAAGGGGCGCGTTCTCAGCCGGCTGGTCAAGCGCGACTGCGCCCTCTACGTGGCCCACACCAACGCCGACATCGCGGTGCCCGGCGTCAGCGACGCCCTCGCCCGCGTCCTGGGCCTGCACGACCTCGAGCCGCTCGTGCCGGTCGCGGTCGCCGACCTCGACAAGGTCGTGGTCTTCGTCCCGACCGAGCAGGCCGACGCGCTCGTCGACGCGCTGTCGGCCGCCGGGGCGGGCGAGGTCGGCGCCTACTCGCGCTGCGCCTGGGCGTCGACCGGCACCGGCACGTTCGTGCCGGGCCAGGGGTCCACGCCGGCGGTGGGCGCGGTCGGCGACGTCGAGCGGGTGGACGAGACGCGGGTCGAGATGGTGCTGCCGCGGCCGCGGCGCGGTTCCGTCGTCCGGGCGCTGCGCGCTGCGCACCCGTACGAGGAGCCGGCGTTCGACGTCCTCGAGCTCGCCGACGAGGGGCACGGCACCGGCTTCGGCCGGGTCGGCACGCTGGCCGAGCCGATGACGCTCGACCAGTTCGCCCGGCTGGTCGCCACGGCGCTGCCCTTCACGGTGCAGGGCGTGCGCGCGGCGGGGGACAAGGACGCGCTGGTGCGCCGGATCGCCGTGGCCGGCGGGGCGGGTGACGACCAGTTCGACGCGGTGCGCGCGAGCGGCGCCGACGTCTACCTGACGGCTGACCTGCGCCACCACCCGGCGTCCGAGGCGCGCGAGCAGGCGGGCGACGGCACGCCGTACCTCGTCGACGTGTCGCACTGGGCCAGCGAGTGGCCGTGGCTGGCCGGCTGCGAGAGCCGTCTGGTCGCGGCGCTCGGCGAGGCGGGCAGTACGGTGGAGACCCGCGTGAGCACCACCCGCACCGACCCCTGGACGATGCACGTCCCCAGCCGAGGGAGCACATCCTGATCGCGCCGACGACCGACCAGTGGCGGCTGCTCGACGTCCAGGGGGTCGACACCCGGCTGGACCAGATCGCCCACCGCGAGCGCACCCTGCCCGAGCACGCCGAGCTGGCCGAGCTCGAGGTTCGCACCCGCGCGCTGTCCGACGAGCTGGTGGGCGCCGAGACCCAGGCCGGCGACACCCAGCGCGAGGTGACCAAGGCCGAGGCGGACGTCGAGCAGGTGCGTCAGCGCGCGGCCCGCGACCAGGCCCGCCTCGAGGCCGGCCAGGGTGGCCACAAGGAGCTCGAGTCGCTGCAGCACGAGCTGGTGACGCTGCAGCGCCGGCAGAGCGACCTCGAGGACGTCGAGCTCGAGGTGATGGAGCGCCTCGAGGCCCTCACCGCCGACGTCGAGCGGCTGACCGCCGAGCGCGACGCCCTGGCCGAGCAGGTCGGTGCCGTCACCACGCGCCGCGACCGCGCCCTCGAGGCCCTCGCCGACGAGCGGCTGAAGCTGCAGCGCGACCGCGTCGGCATGGTGGCCGGGCTCGACGCCCCGTTGCTCGCGCTCTACGAGAAGATCCGCGAGAGCAGCGGCACCGGCGCCGCCATGCTGCGCGCCCGCCGCTGCGAGGGCTGCCACATGGAGCTCAACCCGCAGGACCTGCAGCGCATCCGGGCTGCCGCCGACGACGAGGTCGTGCGCTGCGAGGACTGCCGCCGGATCCTGGTGCGCACCGGCGAGTCCGGTCTGTGAGCTCCCGCTTCGTCGTCGAGGCGGACGGCGGGTCGCGCGGCAACCCCGGGCCCGCCGGCTACGGGGCCCTGGTGCGCGACGCCGCGACCGGCCAGGTGCTGGCCGAGCGGGCCGAGTCGATCGGCGTCGCGAGCAACAACGTGGCCGAGTACGGCGGCCTGGTCGCCGGGCTGCGCGCCGCGGTCGAGCTCGACCCGTCCTGCACCGTCGAGGTGCGCATGGACTCCAAGCTCGTCGTCGAGCAGATGTCGGGCCGCTGGAAGATCAAGCACGAGGACATGCGCCGGCTCGCCCTCGAGGCGCGCGAGGTGATCGACCCGTCGCGCGTGCGCTACACGTGGGTGCCGCGCGAGAAGAACAAGGCCGCCGACCGGCTGGCCAACGAGGCCATGGACGACGCGGCGAAGGGCCGGCCGTGGCGGGGCAGCGCGCTGACCTCGGCCGAGGACCTCGTCGTCCCGCTGGACGACCGCGCCGACGAGGAGCCCGAGCGCACGGCGCCCCCGGCCGCCGTCCGCACGCGCCCGGACGTCGGCCTGGCCACGACGTTCGTGCTGCTGCGCCACGGCGTCACCGAGCACACCGTCGAGCGGCGGTACAGCGGCTCGGCCGACCCCGACGGCGGGCCCGAGCTCACGGCGCTCGGCCTCGAGCAGGCTGCGGCCGCCGCGCGGGCCGCTGCGACCCTCGAGCCGTTCGACGCGGTGATCGCCTCGCCGCTGCGCCGCTGCCAGCAGACCGCCGAGGTCGTCGCCTCGGCCCTCGGCCTGCCGGTGCGCACCGACGCCGCCTGGACCGAGTGCGACTTCGGCGAGTGGGAGGGCCTGACCGGTCCGGAGGTCGCCGAGCGGTGGCCGGCCGAGCACGCGGCCTGGCTGTCGTCGTCCGCCGTGGTGCCGCCGGGCGGTGAGAGCTTCGACGAGCTGGACGCCCGCGTGCTGCGCGCCCGCGACCGGGCCATGGCCCGCCACCCCCGCGGCCGGGTGCTGGTGGTGACCCACGCCGGGCCGACCAAGACCTTGGCCTGGTCGGCGATGGGCGCCGACCCCCGCGTGGTCTGGCGGATGGAGTCCTCGCCGGCCTCGTTCACGACCACCCGCTGGTGGTCGGACGGCGGCGCTGCCCTCGTCTCGTTCAACGAGACCGGTCACCTGGCCGCCGCGGGTCTCGCCCTACGCTGAGGCCATGAGCGAGGTGAGCAGCCCCCGGCTGCGGTACCGGCTGCTGACCGGGCCCGACGACCGCACCTTCTGCGAGCGGATCAGCGCCGCGCTCGACGAGGGCTACGAGCTGCACGGCGGTCCCGCGATCACCGCGGTAGACGGCCGCGTCGTCGTCGCCCAGGCCGTGGTCCTGCCGGGCCCGGACGCGTGAGCGACCCGACCGGCTGGCGTCCCGACACCCTCGCGGTGCGCGGCGGGCTCGACCGCACCGGCTTCGACGAGACCGCCGAGGCGCTGTTCCTCACCTCGGGGTTCGTCTACAACACCGCCGCTGACGCCGAGGCGGCTTTCGCCGGCGAGGTAGACCGGTTCGTCTACTCCCGCTACGGCAACCCCACGGTCCGCGGCTTCGAGGAGCGGCTGCGCCTGCTCGAGGGGGCCGAGGCCTGCTTCGCGACGGCGAGCGGCATGGCCGCGGTGTGGGTCGCGCTCGCCGCGCTCGTGAAGGCCGGCGACCGTGTCGTCGCGGCGCGCAGCCTGTTCGGCTCGTGCTTCGTGATCCTGGACGAGATCCTGCCCCGCTTCGGCGTCCAGACGCAGTTCGTCGACGGCGCCGACCTCGAGCAGTGGCGCGAGGCCCTCAGCACCCCGGCCACGGCCGTGTTCTTCGAGTCGCCGTCCAACCCGATGCAGGAGCTCGTCGACGTGCGGGCGGTCTGCGACCTGGCCCACGCCGCCGGAGCGCAGGTCGTCGTCGACAACGTCTTCGCGACACCTGTGCTGGCCCGGCCGTTCGACCTCGGTGCCGACGTCGTCGTGTACTCGGCCACCAAGCACATCGACGGCCAGGGGCGCACCCTCGGCGGCGCGGTGCTGGGGTCGAAGGAGTTCGTCGACGGACCGGTGCAGACGCTGATGCGGCACACCGGCCCCTCGCTCAGCCCGTTCAACGCCTGGGTGCTCACCAAGGGCCTCGAGACGCTGGCGATGCGGGTCGAGCGGCAGACCGCGTCGGCGCTCGAGCTGGCCGGCTGGCTCGAGCAGCACGACCGCGTGCGCTGGGTGCGCTACCCGTTCCTCGCCTCCCACCCGCAGCACGAGCTGGCCCGCGGGCAGATGAGCGGCGGCGGCACGGTCGTCACGCTCGGGCTCGACGGCGGCAAGGACGAGGCGTTCGCCCTGCTCGACGGGCTGCGCTGCATCGACATCAGCAACAACCTCGGTGACGCCAAGTCGATGGTCACCCACCCCGCCACCACCACCCACCGCCGGCTCGGGCCCGAGGGCCGCGCCGCCGTGGGCATCACCGACGGCGTCGTGCGCCTGTCGGTCGGGCTCGAGGACGTGCGCGACCTGCGCGACGACCTCGGGCAGGCGCTCGCCGCGCTGCCCTGACCTCTCAGGTCGACCCCACCTGCGCCGATAGGCGGGTGGGACGACCCGAGCGACAGGAGCAGCAGCGGTGGACGACGCGGACGAGATCGTCCAGGAGTTCTTGGTGGAGAGCCACGAGAACCTGGACCAGCTCGACCGGGACTTCGTGCAGCTCGAGCGCGAGCCGGGCTCGCGCGACCTGCTGGCCAGCGTGTTCCGCACGATCCACACGATCAAGGGCACCAGCGGCTTCCTGGCGTTCTCCCGGCTCGAGGCGCTGACGCATGTCGGCGAGAACCTGCTCGCGCGCCTGCGCGACGGCAAGGTCGAGATGACCCCGCCGATCGCCGACGGGCTGCTGGCCATGGTCGACGCCGTGCGCGAGCTGCTCGCCGCCATCGAGGTCGACGGCACCGAGGGGTCGGTGGACGTCGCGCCGGTCGTGGCTCTGATCCAGGCGCTGCTGGACGGCGAGCCCGCCCCCGCGCCGGTGCCGCCCGCGCCGCAGCCCGCGCCGGTCGAGGTCGCCGTCGTCCCCGAGCCCGAGCCCGTCGCGGTCGTCGAGCCCGAGCCGGCACCCGAGGCGAGCCCCGAGCCCCGCCGTCACGTCGCCGAGCAGTCGGTCCGGGTCGACGTCGACCTGCTCGACACGCTGATGCGCCAGGTGGGCGAGCTGGTGCTGTGCCGCAACCAGATCGTGCGCCAGGCCGGGCTGCAGGACGACCTCGACCTCGTGCGCGCCTCGCAGCGGCTCTCGCTCATCGCGAGCGAGCTGCAGGAGGGCGTGATGAAGACCCGCATGCAGCCGGTCGACCACCTGTGGTCGAAGCTGCCGCGCGTCGTCCGCGACCTCGGCGCGCAGTGCGGCAAGCAGGTGCGGCTGGAGATGGTCGGTCGGGAGACCGAGCTCGACCGCACGCTGCTCGAGGCGGTCAAGGACCCGCTGACCCATCTGGTGCGCAACGCCGTCGACCACGGGCTCGAGGACCCCGCCGCCCGCGCCGCCGCGGGCAAGCCCGCCGAGGGCCTGCTGCTGCTGCGCGCGTTCCACCAGGGCGGCCAGGTCGTCGTGGAGGTCACCGACGACGGCGCGGGCATCGACCCGGGTCGCATCCGCGCCAAAGCCCTCGAGAAGGGCCTGCGCACCCCGGCCCAGCTGGCCCAGCTCACCGGCCCCGAGGTGCTCCAGCTCGTCTTCGCGCCCGGCTTCTCCACGGCGGCGGCCGTCACCAACGTCTCCGGCCGCGGGGTCGGCATGGACGTCGTCAAGACCAACATCGAGGCCATCGGCGGCACCATCGAGATCGAGTCGACCCCCGGGAGAGGCACCACCTGCCGGCTGCGCATCCCGCTGACCCTCGCCATCGTCTCCTCGCTCACCGTCGAGTGCGGGGGCGAGCGCTACGCCGTCCCGCAGGTCAACCTGGCCGAGCTGGTGGCGCTGGACGCCGACCAGGTCGCCGCCCAGCTCGAGCTCGTCGGCAGCGCGGAGGTGTACCGGCTGCGGGGCATGCTGCTGCCCGTCGTCCGGCTGGCGACCGTGCTCGGCGTGGAGCCGGGGCGCGAGGACGGCGGCCTGGTGCTCGCGGTGCTGCAGGCCGACGGACGACGGTTCGGCCTGCTCGTCGACCGCGTCCTGAACTCCGAGGAGATCGTCGTCAAGGCGCTCTCGTCGCGGCTGAAGTCGGTGGGCGTCTACTCCGGCGCCACGATCCTCGGCGACGGCACCGTCGCCCTGATCCTCGACGTGCAGGCGCTGGCCAAGCGCACCATGCGCCAGGACTCGATGGACCGCGACCAGCAGCAGGCCCTCGCCGTCGAGACCGCGCCGGACGACGCGGGCCGGGTGCTGCTCGCCGGCGTCGGCGACGGCCGCGAGGTGGCGATCCCGCTCTCGGCCGTCACCCGGCTCGAGCAGGTGCGCCCCGAGCGCGTCGAGCGGGTCGGACGTCGCGAGGTGGTCCAGTACCGCGGCGGCATCCTGCCGCTCGTGCGGCTCGACCAGCACCTGCGCGCCACCAGCCGTCGCGGCGACAAGGACCTGCTGGTGGTCGTCTACACCAGCGGGGGCCGCAGCGTCGCCCTCGTGGTCGACGAGGTCGTGGACGTCGTCGACGCCGTCGACGTGCGCAGCGACGTGGACGACGACGGCCTGGTCGGTTCGGCGGTCGTGCGCGAGCGCGTGATCGAGCTGCTCGACGTCCGCGCCGCGGTGCTCGCGGCCGACCCGCACTTCTACGCAGCGCCCGACGGCTCGTCCGTCGCGCCGACGACGGGGGTGCCGGCGTGATCAGCCAGCTCGCGACGTTCACCCTCGACGGCCGCACCTACGGCATCGACGTCGACCAGGTGCAGGAGGTGCTGCGCCCGCAGCCGCGCACCCGGGTGCCGCTCGCGCCGCCGCACGTCGCCGGCCTGATGAACCTGCGCGGGCAGGTGCTCGCCGCCATCGACCTGCGGGTGCCGCTCGGCCTGCCCGAGCGCACCGGTGACGAGCCGATGGTGGTCGTCGTCCGGGTGGGCGGGGAGCCCGTGAGCCTGCTCGTCGACACCATCGGCGACGTCGTCGAGGTCGACGAGCGCGACTTCGAGCCGCCGCCCGACACGCTCACGGACGCGACGCGCGACCTGATCCTTGGCGCCTACAAGCTGCCCGACCGCCTGCTGCTCGCCCTGGACGCCGACCGCGCCGTCGCCGTCTGAGACCCCGAACCCGAACCCTCGCACCACCAAGCACCGGAGAGACCCATCATGCGTACGACGTTCACCTGGACCGTGGGCCGCAAGCTCACCGCCCTCGCCGGCCTCGGCCTGGTCATCAGCGCCTCGGTCGGCGCGGTCGCCGTCCAGGGCCTGGCGACGGTGCACCAGCGCACCGACGAGCTCGTGCAGCTCGAGGAGGCGCGGGCGCTCTCGCACCGGCTCGACACCCGCGCGAGCGAGCTGAAGGTGGACGCCTACAAGGCCGTCACGTACGCCGACCCGAAGCCGTTGCTCGGCGACCTCGACGACGACGTGGCCACGCCACGCGAGCTGCTCGCCGCGCTCGACGCCCTGCACCTGCAGGGCGAGGCCGGGGCCCAGGTGTCCAGCGTGCAGACCGGCTACGAGACCTACATCAGCGACATCAGCGCGTTCGTGAAGGCGGCGGTGGCCGACCAGCGGGCGATGCTGCCGCGGGTCGACGAGATCCAGGCGGCCAACGACAAGACCGACGCCTCCCTCGGCGGTGCCGTCGACCTGTTCACGAAGCTGACCGCCGAGAAGCAGCAGCAGGTGGGCGACACCCAGCGGCGCGTGCGCACGACCGCGTTCGTCGCGCTGCTCGTCGGCCTGGTCGCCCTCGCGGCCGGCGCGGTGCTCATCGCGCGCAGCATCACCCGGCCGCTGCACCGTTTCGTCTCGGTGCTGCAGACCTTCGCCGGTGGCGACCTGACGCACCGCGTCGACGTCCGCTCGGCCGGCGAGTTCGGCCAGCTCGAGCAGGCGCTCAACGAGTCCGCCGAGTCGATCTCGTCGATGCTCACGGCCGTGGCGCAGTCGGCGTCGGCGGTGGCGTCGAGCTCGGAGGAGCTGTCGGTGTCGGGTGAGGCGGTGGC
>NZ_BAAGXY010000080.1:0-1939 GCF_054779595.1 Angustibacter peucedani | reverse complement strand
TAAGCGTACACGGTGGATGCCCTGGCAGTCAGAGGCGATGAAGGACGTGCTAATCTGCGAAAAGCGCCGGCGAGGTGATATGAACCCTTGACCCGGCGATGTCCGAATGGGGAAACCCAGTGCAATCCGTTGCACTATCGTTAACTGAATACATAGGTTAACGAGGCGAACCGGGGGAACTGAAACATCTAAGTACCCCGAGGAAAAGAAATCAACCGAGATTCCCCCAGTAGCGGCGAGCGAACGGGGAGCAGCCCGGAGTCTGAATCAGCTTGTGTGTTAGTGGAACGGTCTGGAAAGTCCGACGGTACAGGGTGATAGTCCCGTACACGAAAATGCACATGCTGTGAACTCGAAGAGTAGGGCGGGACACGTGGTATCCTGTCTGAATATGGGGGGACCATCCTCCAAGGCTAAATACTCCTGACTGACCGATAGTGAACCAGTACCGTGAGGGAAAGGCGAAAAGAACCCCGGCGAGGGGAGTGAAAAAGAACCTGAAACCGTGTACGTACAAGCAGTGGGAGCCTCTTTATGGGGTGACTGCGTACCTTTTGTATAATGGGTCAGCGACTTATATTCTGTAGCAAGGTTAACCGTATAGGGGAGCCGAAGGGAAACCGAGTCTTAACTGGGCGTTAAGTTGCAGGGTATAGACCCGAAACCCGGTGATCTAGCCATGGGCAGGTTGAAGGTTGGGTAACACTAACTGGAGGACCGAACCGACTAATGTTGAAAAATTAGCGGATGACCTGTGGCTGGGGGTGAAAGGCCAATCAAACTCCGTGATAGCTGGTTCTCCCCGAAATCTATTTAGGTAGCGCCTCGTGAACTCATCTTCGGGGGTAGAGCACTGTTTCGGCTAGGGGGCCATCCCGGCTTACCAACCCGATGCAAACTACGAATACCGAAGAATGTTATCACGGGAGACACACGGCGGGTGCTAACGTCCGTCGTGAAGAGGGAAACAACCCAGACCGCCAGCTAAGGTCCCAAAGTCATGGTTAAGTGGGAAACGATGTGGGAAGGCACAGACAGCCAGGATGTTGGCTTAGAAGCAGCCATCATTTAAAGAAAGCGTAATAGCTCACTGGTCGAGTCGGCCTGCGCGGAAGATGTAACGGGGCTAAACCATGCACCGAAGCTGCGGCAGCGACGCTTATGCGTTGTTGGGTAGGGGAGCGTTCTGTAAGCCGTTGAAGGTGTGCTGTGAGGCATGCTGGAGGTATCAGAAGTGCGAATGCTGACATAAGTAACGATAAAGCGGGTGAAAAGCCCGCTCGCCGGAAGACCAAGGGTTCCTGTCCAACGTTAATCGGGGCAGGGTGAGTCGACCCCTAAGGCGAGGCCGAAAGGCGTAGTCGATGGGAAACAGGTTAATATTCCTGTACTTGGTGTTACTGCGAAGGGGGGACGGAGAAGGCTATGTCAGCCGGGCGACGGTTGTCCCGGTTTAAGCATGTAGGCGGAGGTTCCAGGTAAATCCGGTACCTTGTTAACGCTGAGGTGTGATGACGAGGCACTACGGTGCTGAAGTGATAAATGCCCTGCTTCCAGGAAAAGCCTCTAAGCATCAGGTAACACGAAATCGTACCCCAAACCGACTCAGGTGGTCAGGTAGAGAATACCAAGGCGCTTGAGAGAACTCGGGTGAAGGAACTAGGCAAAATGGTGCCGTAACTTCGGGAGAAGGCACGCTGATGTGTAGGTGAAGCCCCTGCGGGTGGAGCTGAAATCAGTCGAAGATACCAGCTGGCTGCAACTGTTTATTAAAAACACAGCACTGTGCAAACACGAAAGTGGACGTATACGGTGTGACGCCTGCCCGGTGCCGGAAGGTTAATTGATGGGGTTAGCGGCAACGCGAAGCTCTTGATCGAAGCGCCAGTAAACGGCGGTGGTAACTATAACCATCCTAAGGTAGCGAAATTCCTTGTCG
>NZ_BAAGXY010000079.1:0-2246 GCF_054779595.1 Angustibacter peucedani | reverse complement strand
GGCCGGTGCGGAGCGGGCTCGGCGGCAGGCGGCTCGGCAGCGGCCGCGGCGGCCGCGGGCCGGGACGCGGCGCCGCCGCCGTGCTGCTCGGCGTAGGCCGCGAGCAGCGGGCTCGGGTCGAGCCCCACCTGCTTGGCGAAGGCGCGCAGGTGGCCGCGGGCGTACACGTGCCCGCCGCACAGCGAGAAGTCGTCGCGCTCGATCGCCCGGACGACGGTCGCGCGCAGGTTGATGGCGGCGGCCACCTCGTCGACGGACAGCCCGCGCGCCTCGCGCGCCTCGGTCAGGGCACGGCCCAGCGGCGCACGCTCGTCAGCGTGGTCCTGTCCGCTCATGCCGTGCCGCCCCGTCCCTCGAGTCCCGGGCCATCCTACGGGCGGACCGGACCTGTCGGACACGCCCGCGCGGGGGTCTCACCGGCGCCCGGTGAGCTCCCAGGCGTCCTCGGAGCCCTCGTCGTCGCCGTGGTCCGCGCCGTCGTCCAGCCGGTCGTCGCCCAGGTCGTCGCCCAGGTCGTCGCCCATGTCGTCGGACGCGTGGGCGGCCGGCGGCGGCTCCTCGCCGCGCATCAGCGCGAGGGTCGCCGGCAGGTCGTCCGGCTTGACCAGCACGTCGCGCGCCTTGCTGCCCTCGCTCGGGCCCACGACGCCGCGCGACTCCAGCAGGTCCATCAGGCGGCCGGCCTTGGCGAAGCCCACGCGCAGCTTGCGCTGCAGCATGGACGTCGACCCGAACTGCGTCGTGACGACCAGCTCGGTCGCCTGCAGCAGCAGGTCGAGGTCGTCGCCGATGTCGTCGTCGACGACCTTCTTGGCCTGCTCGACCACCACGTCCTCGCGGTAGCGCGGCTGCAGCTGGCCCTTGACGTGCTCGACGACCTTGGCCACCTCGGACTCGGTGACCCAGGCTCCCTGCACGCGCATCGGCTTGCTGGCGCCCATGGGCAGGAACAGCGCGTCGCCCTGGCCGATCAGCTTCTCGGCGCCGGGCTGGTCGAGCACCACCCGGCTGTCCGCGAGGCTGGACGTCGCGAACGCCATGCGCGAGGGCACGTTGGCCTTGATCAGGCCGGTGACGACGTCCACGCTCGGTCGTTGCGTGGCCAGCACCAGGTGGATGCCGGCGGCGCGGGCGAGCTGGGTGATGCGGACGATGCAGTCCTCGACGTCGCGCGGCGCGACCATCATCAGGTCGGCCAGCTCGTCGACGATCACCAGCAGGTACGGGTACGGCTGCACCACGCGCTCGCTGCCGGGCGGCGGCGTGACCTTGCCCGCGCGCACCGCCTTGTTGAAGTCGTCGACGTGCTTGAAGCCGAACGCCGCCAGGTCGTCGTACCGCGTGTCCATCTCGCGCACGACCCACTGCAGCGCCTCGGCCGCCTTCTTGGGGTTGGTGATGATCGGCGTGATGAGGTGCGGGATGCCCTCGTAGCCGGTGAGCTCGACCCGCTTGGGGTCGACCAGCACCATGCGCACCTCGTCCGGCGTCGAGCGCATGAGGATCGAGGTGATCATCGAGTTCACGAAGCTCGACTTGCCGGCGCCGGTGGCGCCCGCCACCAGCAGGTGCGGCATCTTGGCCAGGTTGGCGATGACGTAGCCGCCCTCGACGTCCTTGCCGACGCCCATGACCATCGGGTGCTGGTTGTCGCGGGCCGTGCCGCTGCGCAGCACGTCGCCGAGGCTGACCTTCTCGCGGTCGGTGTTGGGGATCTCGATGCCGATCGCGCTCTTGCCGGGGATCGGCGACAGGATCCGGACGTCGGCGCTGGCCACCGCGTAGGCGATGTTCTTGCTCAGCGCGGTGACCCGCTCGACCTTGGTGCCCTTGCCGAGCTCGACCTCGTACCGGGTGACGGTCGGGCCGCGGGTGAAGCCGGTGACCTGCGCGTCGATGTCGAACTGCTCGAGGACGCCGGTGAGGGCCTCGACCACGCGGTCGTTGGCGGCGCTGCGGGCCTTGTGCGGGCTGCCCGGCGCGAGGATCTCGCCGGACGGCAGCGTGTAGGTGACGTCGCCGGCGAGCGCCAGCTGCTCGACCCGCTGCGGCAGCGGGTTGGTGGGCGGCGCGACGGGCGTGGTGACCGGCTCGGCGGCGGCACCGGCCGCGGCCTTGGCCGCCTCGACCGCGCTGGTCGGCAGGTCGGACGGCACGGGGCGCTTCTGGCCGGGGCGCAGGCGCTTGCCGTCGGCCCCGAGGGCGACCGCGCTCTCGAACGCCTCGTCGCCGTCGCGCTCGCCGTC
>NZ_BAAGXY010000078.1:0-49850 GCF_054779595.1 Angustibacter peucedani | reverse complement strand
CCGCCGTCGCCGGCGTGCCCGCCGCGTGGGTCGTCGCCCAGGTGCTGCCGCGGGTGCGCCCGCAGACCACGCTCGGGCCCTTCGACGTGGCCTGGGTCCCGGTGCTCGTGGCCGCCGCGCTCGGGGCGGTGGCCGCGGTCACGGCGGCGTACTTCCCGGCGCGCAGCGCGAGCCGGCAGGACGTCGTCGCGGTGCTCGCGGGCCGGCGCGGCCAGGTCAGCTCGCGGCGCGGGCTGCCGGTGCTCGGTGCCCTGCTGCTCGCCGGCGGGGCCGCGCTGTCGCTGGTGCTCGGCACCAAGCAGGGCGGCGAGTACTACGTCGCCGGCGGCACGCTCGTGATGGTGCTGGGGGCCATCGCGCTCATGCCGTCGGTGGTCGGGGGCGTCGGCCGGCTCGGCCGTCGCCTCCCGCTCCCGCTGCGGCTGGCCACGCGCGACAGCGCTCGTCAGCGCGGCCGCACGGCCCCGGCCGTGGCGGCGGTGATGGCGGCCGTCGCCGGCGTCACCACCCTGGCCATCGGGGCCGCGAGCGACTTCGCGCAGAGCCGCCGCGACTACCAGCCGCGGCTGCCCTCCGGCGTCACCACCGTGCAGGCCAGCGACGTCGACGCCTCGTGGTGGACGTCGGCCGGGCAGAGCGTCGAGACGTTCGCGCCCGGACGACGGCTGCTGCCCACCGGCCAGCTCGGCACCACGCCGCTGTCGTCGCCGCAGCAGCTCTCGACCTACGTCGCGCCGAAGGGGTGCCCCGATACCCCGCCCGAGGCCGTGACGAACGCACCGGAGACCTGCTCGATGTGGCAGCTCGCCGGCACCGACCGCCCGTCGTCCTACGGCTCGACGGCCAGTCTCGTCGCCGACCCGGAGGCGTTGGCGTCGTTGGGCTACCGGCTCGACGACCAGCAGCGCACGGTGCTCGAGGACGGCGGCGTGCTGCTGCCGTCGGCCGCGCTGGTCGACCGCACCGGGCACGCCGACCTGATGACCTACCTGGTCGACTACGGCAACAACCAGCCCGAGGCCCTGCAGCGCCGCACGCACCACGTGAGCGCCGCCTACCTCGCGCCGCAGCGCAAGGGCGACTTCCTCGACGTCATCAGCGTGATCATGACGCCGCGGACGGCGCAGACGCTGGGCACCGGGTGGCAGCAGACCGGCGGGGTCCTCTCGTCGTCCGCCACGCCCCTGCCCCGTTCGGCGCAGGACAAGCTGCAGGAGGTGCTGCTCGGCTCCGCCCGCTACGCCGAGGTCTACACCGAGCGCGGCTTCGACGAGAGCATCGCGCTGCCCCTGGCCGGCCTCGCGGCGATCGCGGGTCTCGCGGTGCTCGTGGGCACGCTCACGGCCACCGGGTTGGCGCTTGTCGACAGCCGTCCGGACGCCGCAACCCTTGCGGCCGTGGGCGCACGGCCGCGCACCCGGCGCACCATGGCCGCCGCGCAGGCCGTCGTGATCGGGCTGCTCGGCAGCGTGGCGGGCATCGCGGTGGGCATCGTGCCGGGACTCGCGGTGACGTGGCCCCTGACGGCGCAGCACTACGACGAGCAGAGCGGGCAGTCCGTGTGGGGCTCGCCGATCATCTCGGTGCCGTGGCTGCTGCTGGTGGCGATCGGCATCGGCGTGCCGGTGCTCGCAGCGCTCGCAGCGGGTCTCGGCGTCCGGTCGAGGCTGCCCATCACCCGACGGCTGGGGCAGTGACGTGGCGGGCGTGACGAGGGACGACGAGACCGACGTCCTCGAGGTCGACACCCGGCGGGTGCGGCGCGAGCGGATGGCTTGGCGCGCAGGGGCTCTGGTCCTGCTGGTGCTGGGCATCGGCCCGGCCTGGAACGCCCTGACCGGCGACCACGCCGGCGCGGCGGCGGACGGCGGCTCGTCGTCGTCCGGTCGTCGGGCGGGCGCGGATGCCGGTGCGCCGCAACCGCTCGAGGCCGGCGACCCGATGCCCCAGGAGCCGAACGGCGTCGGGGACGTGACCCACCTCCAGCCGTCGGTGCAGCGCGCGCTCGACCGCGCGACGCGGGCCGCGGCGGACGACGGCATCACGTTGCGCGTCACGTCCGGCTGGCGCAGCGCCGAGAAGCAGGAGCGGCTCTACCAGCAGGCGATCGCCAAGTACGGCTCGGCCGAGAAGGCACGGCGCTGGGTGCTGCCGCCCTCGGAGTCCGAGCACGTGAAGGGCGGTGCGATCGACGTCGGCCCGCGCTCGGCCGCGAGCTGGCTCGAGGAGCACGGCGTGCGGTACGGGCTCTGCCGCCGGTACGAGAACGAGCCGTGGCACTTCGAGCTGCTGGCGCCGCACAAGGGGCAGGCGTGCCCGGCGATGGAGCCGCACGCATGACCGGGGTCGAGCGCGAGCGGCGCCGCCGCGTCGCGCGGGCCCGCCTGGTCGAGACGCTCGCCCTGCGCCGGGCCACCGGCCAGCGTGCGGTCGTCGCCCCCGGCCGTCCTGCCCCTGGCGGTGCGCGCGCGCCGCTGGCTGGGCAGGATGGACGGCATGACCACGCCTGAGCAGCCGACCGACGAGCCCACGCGCGACGACGACCCCAGCCGCGTCGTGGTGGTGACCCAGGACGGCATGGGGGTCGCGCCCGCACCCGGAGCGGACGACGACGAGGGCGTCGAGCGCAACCCGGCCGAGCTGGTCGAGCAGCCGGCCAAGGTCATGCGGATCGGCTCGATGATCAAGCAGCTGCTGGAGGAGGTCCGCAGCGCGCCGCTCGACGAGGCCGGTCGCAGCCGGCTGGCCGCGATCCACGAGCGGTCGCTGCACGAGCTCGAGCAGGGCCTGGCGCCCGAGCTGGTCGAGGAGCTGCGCCGCATCGCCCTGCCGTTCGGCGAGGGCCAGACGCCGTCGGACGCCGAGCTGCGGATCGCGCAGGCCCAGCTGGTGGGCTGGCTCGAGGGGCTGTTCCACGGGATCCAGACCGCGCTGATGGCCCAGCAGATGGCGGCGCGGGCCCAGCTGGAGGAGATGCGGCGCGCGCTGCCGGCCGCCCCCGGCGACGCGATGCCCGGCCAGCCGCCCCACCCGGGAGCCCCCGGCGCCTTCCCCGGCCAGCCGCGCCCGGACGCCCCCGACGAGCCCGGCCGCGGCACCGGCCAGTACCTCTGACCGCGCGCCGCAGTTGATCACGTCATGCATGCCTAGGCCTGCTTTCCACGGGCTGCAGCCCTCGACAAGGGCACGGAACCCTCGACAAGCACCCCGATCGGCCGCCCGTCCGGGAACCGCCAGCCCCGCCCGGACGTCGAAGCGCTCGTGACCGACACCTCCGCCGTCCTGGCCCGCGCCGACCGCTTCTTCGTGACCCAGAAGCTCACGATGATGGTCAACCGCTACGAGATCCGCGCCGCCCAGCCCGACGGCACACCCGGCGCGCTGCTCGCCATGGCCCAGCAGAAGCGGTTCGCGTTCAAGGAGCAGGTGACCTTCTACGCCGACGAGGCCCGCACCGTGCCCGTCTTCGGCTTCCAGGCCCGCCAGCGCATGGACCTCGGCGCCACCTACGACGTCACCGACGCCGCCGGCCAGCCGATCGGCTGGTTCAAGAAGCAGTTCGGCGCCTCGCTGCTGCGCTCGACCTGGACCCTCGGCCTGCCCGACGGCCGCGAGCTGACCGGCACCGAGCGCAACCAGACCGTCGCGATCGTGCGGCGCGCCTGGGAGTTCCTGCCCGTCGTCAGCGACATCCCGGCGCCGTTCCGCTTCCACTTCGACTTCACGGACGCCGGCGGGCAGGTGCTGCTGTCGTCCGACCGCCAGCCCAGCCTGCGCGACCGCTACGACGTCACCGTGCCGGGCGCCCAGGTCGACGGCCGCGTCGCCGCCGCGATGGCCGTCGCGCTCGACGCCCTGCAGTCGCGCTAGCCGGTCACGCGGGGGCGCCGGCCAGCAGCCGCTCGAGGACGACGGCCACGCCGTCCTCGCCGATCGGCGGTGCGGTGTGGGCGGCCGCGGCCAGGACGTCGGCGTGCCCGCCCTCCATGGCGTACCCCCGCCCGGCCCAGGCCAGCATGTCGAGGTCGTTGGGCATGTCGCCGAACGCGACGACGTCCGCCGGGTCGACGCCGCGCTCGCGCGCCAGCTCGGCGAGCGCCGCGGCCTTGCCGACCCCCAGGGCAGAGATCTCGATCAACCCCTCGTCGGGGTTGGAGTGCGTCGGGACGGCGAGCCCGTCGAGCACCGGCACGGCCTGCACGAGCATGTCGTCGCTGATGCTGGACTCGCTGCGGCACAACAGCTTCACGACCGCGGCGCCGTCCGCGAGCAGCTCGTCGAGCGGGCCCACCTGGACGTCGAGCCCGGCGTCCCAGCGCGCCACGTAGTCGGCGGTGCGACGGAACCCGCGCTCGGTCTCGACGGCGAAGGCGGCGTCGGGGATCTCCGCGCTCAGCCGCCGCGCCACCTCGACCACGACCTCGTGCGGCACGGTGCGGGCGTGCAGCACCTGCTCCGTGCCGAGGTCGTAGACGACAGCTCCGTTGCCGCACAACGCCGTGCCGCTGTGTCCGGTCTGCGCCACCACGTCGGCCATCCAGCGCGGCGGCCGGCCGGTGACGTACACGACGTGGACGCCGGCGTCCTGGCAGGCCTGCAGCGCGCTGACCACCCGGGGGCTCACCCGCCCGTCGCCCGCGACGATGGTGCCGTCGAGGTCGGTGGCCACCATCCGCATGCCGCCATCCTGCCCGACGCCGCGACGGTCAGTCCTGCCGGTCCACCCGCACGTCGACCAGCTCGCCCACCTCGTAGGCGACCGCCGACGCCTCGCCGACGGCCCGGCAGGTGAGCCGCGCCGGCGCCCGCACCGTGCGTGTCACGACGGTCTCGAGCTGCGCGGGCGCCACACCCGACCCCGCCAGGCGCACGCGCCAGCGGCCCGGCTCCTCGAGCACGACGTCGGTGCCCCGCAGCGCCCGGGGCGGCAGCGGGCCCAGCCGCTCGTGCGCCGCCACCACGGCGGCCTGCGCCACCGGCACGTCGGTGCTCGACCCGCGCAGGTACCGCGCGTCGACCGCCCCGGCCAGGTGCTGCTCGACCACGTGCTCGGCGGACGCCGGGTCGAGCCCTCCGTAGTAGAGCCCCTCGGGCAGCACGACCAGGTTGGCGGCGAACCGGTCGCCCCCGACGTGCGAGCACTCCCAGGTCTGCTCCGGCCACCGCGCCGCGAGCGCCGCCGCGACCGGTCGGCCGCGCACCGCGCAGCAGGTGTCGTGCCGCCCGTGGGCGCACACCAGCAGCCACGGCTCGGACGTCGGCCCGGACGTCGGCAGCGCCGCCCCGAGACCGTCGTCCGGCGACGGGTGCGCGGCGGCCTCCTCCAGCGCCCGCGCGGCAGCCAGCAGGTCGACGTCCTCGCCCCAGGTGCCCTGCACCGCGGCCACCCCGAGGCTGGCGTCGACGACGGCCCAGACCCGGCGCGGCACGGCCACCCGACGTCCCGGACGGCGCACGAGCAGCACGCGTGCCCCCGCCTCGGTCGCCGCGTGCCGCAGGTGCTCGACGACGCGCGGCGCGATGCCCGAGCCGGCGAGCGCGTCGACGGCCCACGGCCCGGGGTGCTCGACCAGCAGCCAACGTCGCGCCGGAGCGGCCGTGCCGGCCATCGGGTCGGCGCGCTCGCGGGCGGTGTCGGAGCAGAGCGGGAGGCGGTCGCTCACCGCGTCGCCCTCGCTCACCCCGTCACGGTCGCACGACGACGCCGTGCAGCAGCAGGCGGCGGGCCAGGTCGGCGCCCAGCTCACCCGCACCGGCGCGGCCGGTCTCGAGCAGCGACCGCACCCGCGCCACCTCGTCGACCGCCACCGCGACGTCGCCCGCCCGGCTGCGCAGCAGGGCGGCGCCGTCCGCACCGACCACCAGCCCGGCCGCCAGGTGCGGGCGCAGCACGAGCTCGCCGTCGTCGACGTCCGCCACCGCCGAGGCCGCGCGCAGCTGAGCCAGCGGGCCTACCGGCGCGGCCCGCTGCGAGGTCCGTGCGCGCCCGGCCATCCGCTCGGCCACCACGTCCTCGTCGACCGCGGCGAGCGCGGCCGTGAGCAGCTCGCGCACCGCGCCGAGGTCGTCGGCGACGCCCTTGGCGGTGCCGACGTCCGCGCCCAGGGGCAGCGAGCGGCGGGCCTCGACGTCGGACCCGAGCCGGGCCATGGCGGCCGCCACGAGCTCGGCCGCGAGGGCGTGCCGGGTCCAGGTGTGGACGCCGATCGTGACGTGCGTGCTGACGCCGCCCAGCGCCTCGGCGGCGTGCAGGTACCCGCGCGGCAGGTAGAGGCAGTCACCCGGGCGCAGCACGGCGTCGACCACCGGCTCGGTCGCCGCCGCGGCCTCGACGGCGGCCCGCCGGTCGGTCCACGGCTGGTCGCGCAGCGGCGCCTCGTGCACCGGCTCGTGGATGCGCCAGTGCTTCTCGCCCTCGACCTGCAGCACGAAGACGTCGTGCACGTCGTAGTGGTCGTCGAAGCCGCGTGACTGGGGCGGCGTGACGTAGGCGTTGACCTGCACGGGATGCCCGAGGTCGGCGGCCAGCTGCTGGGCGAAGGCCACGAGCGGCGGCCAGGTGCGGTGCAGGCCCTGCAGCACCATGGTCGAGCCGTCGGCGAACAGCCGCACCAGCTTGTCGTCGCTGACCTGGTCGGCGACCGCCGCGCCGACCCCGCCCCCGGCCGTGAAGGCGCGGTCGCCCAGGGTCTGGCCCTGCTTGGCGACGCGCAGGAACGGCGTGCGCAGCCCCCGGGTCGAGACCAGCTCGTCGACGGCGTCGGCCGACAGCAGGTCGGCGAAGTCGCGGGGCAGGTCCGCGGCCGGCGACAGCAGCGCCGAGCGGCCCCACGTGCCCGCCGCGAACGCGTCGACGTCCTGCGCCACCAACCGCTCCAGAGCCATGCGCCCAGCCTGCTGCTCCGCGGGCCGACCTGCCACTCGGTGCGGCAACCGGGTGGCGTCGTCCGTGCGAGCGGGTCGACTTGCCCGGGTTCGCTACCTCTGGGGCGCTCCCGTGGGGGACACTGCTCGCCGAGCGCACCGACGGCGGGCGCGGGAGCCGGGAGGTGACGTGCCGGAGCAGGGCCCTCGCGTCGACCCCGCGGCGCTCTTCGCCGCCGTCCCCTCGGCCTGCGCGCTGCTCGACGCCGACCTCGTCGTCCGCGACGTCACCGCCGCCTTCCTGGCCGTCACCGGGCGCACCCGCGCGCAGGTCGTGGGCCGCCCGCTCGTCGAGTCCTTCCCCGGCCCGGACGACGACCCGCACGGCCCGTGGGAGCCGGTCCGGGCCTCGCTGCAGCGCGCCCTGGACACCGGCGTCACCGACCAGCTGCCGCTCGTGCGCTACGACGTGGAGCCGGACGCCGGCTCCGGTACCTTCGACGAGCGCTGGTGGAGCATCACCAACATCCCGGTGCCGGACGACGAGGGCCGGGTCGCGATGGTGCTCAACGCGGTGGAGGACGTCACGTCCGTGGTGCACGACCGCGAGCGCCGGCGCCGGCACCGCGAGCGCGAGGTCGAGCTGATCGAGCGCGCCGAGCAGCTGCAGACCGACCTGGCGGTGCGCGAGCAGGAGGTGCGGGCGTTGAGCGCGTCCGAGGAGCAGGTGGGACGGCGGCTGCAGGGCCTGGCCTTCGTGGCCCTCGAGCTGGCCGCCGCCGAGTCGGTCGAGGAGCTGACCGACCTCGTCGTCGTGCGCGGCGTGGCGGCGATGGGCTGCGACGGCGGCGGGGTCGCGGTGCGCGACGACGTCGACCAGGTCGTGCGCCTCACCATCACCGACACCCGCCGCGAGGGGCAGCGGCTGCGCCAGGAGATGCCGCTCACCACCCACCTGCCGTCGGTGGTGTCGTGCATCGAGCCCGAGCCGATCTACCTCGGTGACCGCACCGAGGGCCTGGCCTGGGGACCGGAGATGGAGCTGGTCTACGCGACGTCCGGCTGCGACGCCTGGGCCTCGCTGCCGCTGGTGGCCGACAACCGCCAGCTGGGCTCGCTGACCGTGAGCTGGGTCGAGCCGCGCACCTTCACCGACGGCGAGAAGGAGCTGCTGTCGGCGTTCGCGGCCCAGTGCGCCCAGGCGCTGCAGCGGATCAAGGCGCGCGAGGCCGAGCGCGAGGCGACGATGTCGTCGCGCCTGCTGTCGGAGTCGTTGCAGCGCAGCCTGTTGACCGACCCGGTGCAGCCCGAGCACCTGCAGCTCGTCGTCCGCTACCAGCCGGCCGCGCGTGAGGCGTACGTCGGCGGCGACTGGTACGACGCGTTCCAGGTCGGCGGCGGCGACACCCTCATCGTCATCGGCGACGTCGCGGGGCACGACCGGCTCGCGACGGCGGCCATGGCCCAGGTGCGCGGTGTGCTGCGCGGCGTCGCGCACAGCCTGGACTCCACACCCGCCGAGGTGCTGGGCGGGCTCGACCGCGCGATGCAGGACCTCGGCGTCGACGCGCTGGCCACCGCCGTGCTGGCCCGGGTCGAGTGCCCGGACGACGACTGCGCGGGCAGCGCGCGCCGGCTGCTGCGCTGGTCGAACGCCGGCCACCCGCCGCCCGTGCTGCTGCACCCGGACGGCCGGGCCGAGCTGCTGCGCCGCGAGCCCGAGCTGCTGCTGGGCGTGCAGCCCTCGACGGCACGCACCGACCACGTGCTCGAGCTCGAGCCGGGCGCGACCGTGCTGCTCTACACCGACGGCCTGGTCGAGCGCCGCGGCGAGCCGCTCGGCACCGGGCTGGAATGGCTGAACCACCGGGTGCAGTCCCTGGCCGCGCTGCCGCTCGACGCGCTGCTCGACGCCCTGCTGGCCGAACTGCCCACGGACGTCGAGGACGACGTCGCGCTGCTGGCCGTCCGGGTCGAGAGCGCCGACGACCAGGACGGCGTGCGGCGCCGGACGACGTCCGCCCGGACGTCGGGGTCGGCGGGGTCGGCGGGGTCGGCGTCCGACGCCCTGCTCGGCCGGCCGAGCGACGAGGTGCCGGTCGCGACGTCGCGGCGGCGCCAGGACGTCTCGCTCGTGCTGCCGCCGGACGTCTCGGCGGTGCGGCGGGCCCGGACCTTCGTGCGCAACCACTGCCGCGCCGCGGGCGTGGCCGCGGCGACCTGCGACACCGTCGCGCTGCTGACCAGCGAGACGGTGACCAACGCGTTCATCCACGGCCGCAGCGAGGCACGGCTGCGGCTGGTGGTGCGGCCCGACCGCGTGCGGGTCGAGGTCGGCGACGACAACTCGCGCCACCCGGTGCGCGCCGAGCGGCAGGACGACGCGCTCGACGGGCGCGGGCTCGACATCCTCGACCTGGTCTCGACGGCGTGGGGCGTGGTCGACGACGTGGCGGGGAAGATCGTGTGGTTCGAGGTCGCGCCGGAGCCCGCCGAGGCCTGAGCACGTGCGTCGACGCGGCGGCTGGCAGGAACTCGACGACGTCCGGCCGGGAGGTGGCTGGACGACGTGCCGGCCCGGTCGCCAGGCTGCTGACCGGCCGGAGCGAGGGAGGGTGCCGTGGAGGACGTCGGCTTCGTGGGGCTCGGGGTGATGGGCCAGCCCATGGCCCTCAACCTGGCGCGGGCCGGGGTCCCGCTCGTCGTCTGGAACCGCACACCCGCGAGGGCGGAGCCGCTGCTCGCGGAGGGCGCGGCCGCGGCTGCCGACCTGGACGACGTCTACGCCCGCACCAGGACCGTGCTGCACATGATGGCGAACCGCGAGGCGCTCGACGCGGTGCTCGGTCGCGGCACCGCCGACTTCGCGCGCCGCGTCGCGGGGCACCTCGTCGTCCATCTCGGGACGACGTCTGCCGAGTACTCCCGGGTCCTGGCCGACGACGTCCGGGCGGCGGGGGGTCGTTACGTGGAGGCGCCGGTGTCGGGGTCGCGCGGACCGGCCGAGCAGGGCCAGCTGGTCGGCATGCTGGCCGGCGCCGGGCCGGACGTCGCCGAGGTGCGGGCGATCGTGGCCGCCACCTGCCGGGAGACCGTCGTCTGCGGCGAGGTGCCCCAGGCCCTGCTGACCAAGCTCTCGGTCAACCTGTTCCTCATGACGATGGTCGCGGGGTTGGCCGAGGCCACCCACTTCGCGGCCCGCCACGGCGTCGACCTCGAGACGTTCCGTGGCGTGCTCGACGCCGGCCCGATGGCCAGCACCGTCTCGCGCGGCAAGCTGGCCATGCTCGTCAGCGGCGACTACCCGGTGGCGGCCGGGCTCTCCGACGTCCTGATGAACGCGCGTCTGGTCGCGGACGCCGCGCGGACGAGCAGGACGGCGGCACCGCTCATGGAGGCCACCGAGGCGCTGTTCGCCGAGGCCGACGCGATGGGCCTGGGCGGTCAGGACATGGCCGCGGTCGTCCAGGCGATCGCGCGGCGGACCGATGAGTTCGCGGGCGGGGTGGCGTCTGAAGGGTGCCGACACCCGCAGAGCACCTGGAGCGCACCATGAGCACCACGACCGGCTGGACCAGCGACACCCTCGGCCACGGCTCGCTCGTGGCGGTGAACGGCGTCGACCTGTACATAGAGACCGTCGGCACCGGCGAACCGCTGGTGCTGCTGCACGGCGGGCTCGGCTCGAGCGAGATGTTCGCGCCCCTCGTGCCGGCGCTCGCGGCGGGCCGGCAGGTCGTGCTCGTCGACCTGCAGGGCCACGGCCGCACCCCCGACGTCGCCGACCGCCCGCTCGACCACCGAACGATGGCGGGCGACGTCGCCGCGCTCGTCGAGCACCTCGGGATCGGCCCGGTCGACGTCGTCGGCTACTCGCTCGGCGGCGGCGTGGCGCTGCAGCTGGCGTTCCGGCACCCGCAGGTCGTGAAGCGGCTGGTGGTGTGCTCGGCCAACATCACGCGCTCGGCCATCTACCCCGACATGCTCGCGCAGCAGCTGCAGGTCTCGGGCGCGGCGGCACCCTTCATGACCGAGACGCCGATGTACGAACTGTACCAGCGGGTCGCGCCGCGCCCCGAGGACTTCCCGGTGCTGCTCGACAAGATCGGCGCGTTGATGGCCGGGGACTTCGACTACTCGGACGACGTCCGGCGGCTGTCGATGCCGACGCTCGTCATGTGTGCGGACGCCGACATGGCGCCGCCGCAGCACTTCGTCGAGGTCTTCTCGCTGCTCGGCGGTGGCGAGCGCGACGGCGGGTGGCAGCGCGAGGGGCGGCCGGACGGCGGGCACGCGCTCGCCGTCGTGCCGGGCACCACGCACTACGACGTCTTCCTGTCGCCGCTCTTCACGGCGAACGTGCTGGCCTTCCTCGACGCCTGACCCCGCCCGCCGCCGTCCGGCCTGAGCGGCGGTGGCTACCGCCTTCGCTACCTCGACGTGGTCGTCCTGACGACCACTTTCGGGTGTCGTCGTCGGTAGCCTCGGCGCATGGGGCGCGCGAGGTTGCTGGCCGGCCTGGCGGCGTTGATGACGCTCAGCGCGGGGTGCGCGTCGTCGCCGGCGCCGTCCGCCGACGTCGTCACCGCCACCGTGACCATTGGGACTGCGCCCGCAGCGCAGCCTCTGCCGCAGGACGATCCGGCGCACCCGGACCTGCCTCCGACACCGACGCCGCCCACGTGCGACCAGACCCTGGGGCAGGACACACCCCCTCTCGCGACGATGTGGGACGAGATGGTGGACACGGGCGGCTGGCGCGACGCCGAGATGGTGGCCGTCTTCGTCAACTCCGAGGGCAACGCCTACGCCGCACTCCGTGACGGGCAGTGCGACGTGCCGGAGGCGGCCGTCTTGCACGAAGCCGTACAAGACCTCGACACCGAGGCCAAGGCTGAGGCGGTCAGCCAGACGAGCCGCGAGCGGGTGACGGCTGCGTTGAACCGGCTCACCGTGGTGGCAGACGCCGCTGCCTCACGGGCCGGCTGACCGGCCCGCCGCCGTCCGGGCTCGCGGTACTTGTCGAGGGTTGCGGGTGCTTTCCAAGGGCTGCAGGCCTAGGAAAGCGGGTCTAGGCCTGCATCACGTGATCAACTGCGGCGGACGACGGGGCGAAGGCGGCGTCGGGGCGGCCGAGCAGGAAGCCCTGCGCGAGGTGGACGCCGACGTCGCGCAGCGCGTCGAGGTCGGCCGGTGCCTCCACGCCCTCGGCGCAGACCTGCGCGCCGCCGGTGTTGGCCAGGCCGACCATCGCGGTGATGAGCCGGGCCCGGTCGGCGTCGGTCGAGCAGCCGGCCACCAGCCCGCGGTCGAGCTTGACGACGTCCGGGCGGATCGCGACGAGCCGTGCCAGGTCGCTCGCGCCGCTGCCGAGGTCGTCGAGCGCGATCAGCGCACCACGCTCGCGCAGCCGCAGCACCGGTCCGGCGAGCGCCGCCCAGTCGAGGGTCGTGTCGTCCTCGACGATCTCGACGACGACGCCGTCGAGCCGCGGCGGCAGCATGTCCCAGAACCGGCTGGACACCAGGGCGGCGGCGCTCGCGTTGACGAAGAGCCGTTGCGCCGCAGGGCGTCCGGGCAGCTCGAGGGCCGTGCGCACGGCGTGCCCCTCGAGCAGGTCGCCGAAGCCGCAGGCGTGCGCCTCGGCGAACCGCTGCTTGACGTCGCACCGCTCGGCGAAGCGCGTGAGGGCCTCGTGGCCGACGACCTCGCCGGTGGCGGCGTCCAGGATCGGCTGGACGACGACGCTCATGCCCGCCATCACCGCGGCCGCGGCGTCGGTCGAGTCGTCGTCGGCCACCTCCACCCGGTCACGCCCGGCCCGCTTGGCGCGGTACAGCGCGGCGTCGGCCGCGGCCACGGCGGCGCCCGGGTCGCTGCCGGGCTCCCACACCGCGACGCCCGCCGAGAACGTCTGGCCCTGCGGGGTGCGGGCACGCATGGCGTCGAGCACCCGCCGTCCGGCTGCCAGGTCGTGGTCGGGCAGCAGGACGGCGAACTCCTCGCCGCCGTAGCGCGCGATCATCTGCCCCTGCCGCATCCCGTCCGACCAGGCGGCGACGGCGCTGCGCAGCAGCCGGTCGCCCTCCTGGTGCCCGAACGAGTCGTTGAAGTTCTTGAAGTGGTCGAGGTCGAGGATCGCGACGACCAGGGGCTCGTCCCGCTCGAGCGAGGCCTTGCAGGCGCGCGAGAGCTCGTGGTCCCACGTCCGACGGTTCGGGGCGCCGGTGAGCGAGTCGACCCGGGCGAGCGCCGCGAGCTGCACGGCCTGCACCTGCACCTGCCCCAGCAGCTGCCCCATGCGCGCCAGCACCAGCGCGGCCAGGACGACGACCCCGACCCCGGCCGGCGCCCAGTCGACCACGCCGTCCGAGAGCCCGTCGGCGACGAGCGTGACGCCCGGAAGCACCGACGCGGCGGTCAGCACGACGAGCTGGCGGCGCGACGCCGAGACCTCGCGGTCGGGGGGTGGCTCGCCGAGCGCCCGCATCGAGGGGTGGGCCGCGGCCGCGCCGGCGGCGAGGTAGCCGACCAGCCAGCCGACGTCGAGCCAGCGCGACTCCACCGCGACGCCGGACGTCGTCAGCGCCTGGTAGACGACGTCGGCGCCGAGCGTCGACAGCAGCGACAGGCCGAGCAGCTGGAACGCGGCGGTGCGCGCACCCGGCGTGATCACCAGGCGCGACAGCACCGCGAGCAGGAAGAGGTCGCCGAGCGGGTAGGCCGACGCGACGAGCTTGCCCAGCAGCGAGAGCGTCGAGTCGCTCGTCGCGGGGACGATCAGGAACACCGCGGCCGGCACGGCGACGCCCACCGTGACGATGCCGGCGTCGAGCAGCGCGGTGCTGCTGCGGCCCTGCCGCCGGCTGCGCACGAACACCAGCGCGCCCAGCCCCATGACGACGTACCCCGCGAGGTAGAAGGCGTCGGACGGCACCGGGTAGGTGTCGAGGTGCAGCACCTGGTTCTCGAGCGTGTAGACGACGTCGCCGGCGACCCAGGTCGAGTACCCGGCGAGCAGCAAGGTCCACCCCCAGCGCCGCGGCATCCGGGTGCGGGCGACGCCCCACCAGCCGACGGCCAGCGCGCCCGCGGCGACGAGGTCGTAGAACACCCCGGCCGCGACGTCGCCCAGCGGCAGGAAGGGGTACGCCCCCCAGTGCCGCGAGCAGCACCAGGAACGCAGCGCGCCGGGGCAGGGTCATGACGATGACATCGACCGATGATCATGTCGGTGCCCCTGTGGAGCCGCCGTGTCACCCGTACGGCCCAGCGGGTGTCACCCGTCCGGCGCAACCGAGATCTTGACGCGACGCCGGGGCTCTGGTGGCGCAGACTGGCGCGGGTGCGCACCGTCGGGGTCGAGGAGGAGCTGCTGCTCGTCGACCCGACGTCCGGCGAGCCGTTGGCCGTCTCGACCGCGGTGCTGCGCGAGGTGGGTGACGCGGTCGGCACCGCGGCGACGCCCGACCGCCCGGACGACGAGCCCGGCGGCACGGTCGAGGCCGAGCTGCAGCTGCAGCAGGTCGAGACCGACACCCACCCGCACGAGGACGTCGACGCCCTGCTGGCCGAGGTGCGGTCGGCCCGGCGCCTGGTCGCGAACGCGGCGTCCGAGGTCGGTGCGGCCGTCGTCGCGCTGGGGACGTCGCCGCTGCCGGTGACCCCGCGCACGACCCCCGACCCGCGCTACGCCGCGATGCGCGAGCGGTTCGGCCTCACGCAGTCCGAGCAGCTGACCTGCGGGCTGCACGTGCACGTGCAGGTCGGCTCGGACGACGAGGGCGTCGGCGTGCTCGACCGCGTGCGGGTCTGGCTGCCCGTCATCACCGCGCTGAGCGCGAACTCGCCGTACTGGCAGGGCGCCGACAGCGGCTACGCGAGCTTCCGGTCGCAGGCGTGGTCGCGCTGGCCGATGGCCGGACCGGTCGACGTCGTGGGCTCGGTCGAGGGCTACCGGGCGATGGTCGCCCGGCTGCTCGCGACGGACGTGCCGATGGACGCCGGCCAGCTGTACTTCGACGCGCGCCTGTCGACCGCGTACCCGACCGTCGAGCTGCGGGTGGCCGACGTCTGCCTGGACGCGCAGGACACCGCGCTGCTCGCCGCGCTCGGCCGCGCCCTGGTCGACACGGCCGCGCAGGAGTGGGCGGACGACGTCCCCGCCCCGCCGCTGCCGGCCGCCCTCGTGCGGCTGGCGGGCTGGCGCGCCGCCCGCTCCGCCCTGGACGCCGACCTCCTGGACCCGCTCGAGGCCACGCCACGACCGGCCGCCGAGGTCGTGCACGCGCTGCTCGACCACGTGGGCCCGGCGCTGCGGTCGAACGGCGACCACGACCGCGTGACCGCGCGGGTGGAGCACCTGCTGGCGCACGGCACCGGCGCCCGGCGGCAGCGCGACGCGGTGCGGTCCGCGGGCGCCTTCTCGGCCGCCGTCACCGCGGCCGTCGAGGCAACGCTGGCGGGCTAGCTCGCCGGCTGGCTCGGCCGGGGCTGGATCGCCTTGAGCGCGCCCGACGCCACGACGGCGCGGGCCAGCGGGCGCAGCAGCCCGGCCAGCCGCTGCGTGCCCTCGAGGCCGAGGTGCTCCCAGCCCTCGAGCGCCGCGAGGTCGGTGGTCTGCTCGAGCTCGGCCCGCAGCTCCTCGCCGTCGGCCGTGAGCTCCAGGCCCGAGCCCTCGACACCGCCGGGACCGCCGTCGGCAGCGGGCTCGGCGTCGCGCACCAGCCCGTGGTCGCGCAGGTCGTCGGCAGCCGCCGACCACTCGTCGTCCGTCCAGCCGCGGGTACGACGCAGGAAGCGCAGCGAGACGCCCTGGCCGGTGAGCCCGTAGGTCCACATGGCCTGCAGCGGGGACAGCCCGGCGACGACGAGCGCCGCCACGTGACCGTCGCCGCGGTGCTCGCGCACCAGCGTGGCGCCGTGCCACAGGTGCAGCAGCGGGTCGTCCGGCCACCCGAGCGCGGCGTGGGCGGCGTAGAGCGGGCGGCCAGGCGCGCGCAGCCCCTCGCACGCGGTGTGCACCAGGGCGTTCGCCTCGGCCAGCGCGTCGTGCCCGCCGTCGTCCAGCACCGGGTCGAGCAGCCGGTGCAGCGTGGCGGTGACCCCGGCGTGCCGGGCCGCGAGCACCTGCTCGGGCGGGGCCGTCGTCCAGCACGCCGGCACGGCCTGCTCGACCAGCCGCGGGGCGAAGCCGAAGAACGTCGCCACGACGACCTCAGCCGGCACCGCGCCGAGCGCCGCGGCGCGGGCCGGGAAGTACGACAGCGCCGAGGTCAGCCCGATCGCCTCGAAGGCGTCGCGGCACTCGTGCGAGAAGTAGCCGGGCACGTGCACGGCCTCCAGCGCGGCCCAGGCCCGTCGGCCCCAGACAGCCAGGTCGTCGTCGTCCGCGTTCATGGCAGCAACCTCTCCAGGACGTCGGCCAGCCCGTCGGCGTACACGTCGGCGCAGACCTCGTCGGCGGCCTCGAGCACCTCCGGCGGCGCCTGCCCCATCGCGACCGAGCGGCCGGCCCAGGCGAACATCTCGAGGTCGTTGCGGCCGTCGCCCACCGCGAGGACGTCGTCCGGGCCCAGCCCGAGCTTCTCGACCGCGACGGCCAAGCCGTGCGCCTTGCTGACGCCCTCGGGGGCGATGTCCAGCCAGGCCGTCCAGCCCACGGTGTAGCTCCCGCCGTGCAGGCCGAGCTGCTCGACGAGCGCCAGGAAGTCCTCGGGCGTGTGCTCGGGGCTGCGGACGACGACGCGCGTCACCGCACCGTCGAGCAGCTCCTCGAACGGCACGACGGCGAGCTCGCCGATCAGCTCGCCGTCCGGGAACGGCGCGGTGAGCCGGAAGCCGGTGCCGAGGTCCTCGACCGCGTAGACCGCCTGCGGCAGGTGCTCGCGCAGCAGCGTCAGCGCCTCGCGCGGGTCGAAGGTGACGACGTCCGCGATCTCGTAGCCGTCGTCGAGCGCGGCGTCGAGGCGCAGCGTCACCGCGCCGTTGCTGGTGACCGCGTAGCCCGAGGTGAGGCCGAGCCGGTCGAGCACCGGCGTGGTGGCGACGAGCGAGCGCCCGGTCGAGATGACCACGTGCCGCCCGGACGCCGCGACCGCGCGCACCGCGTCGCGCACGCGGTCGCTCAGCCCGCCGTCGTGGTCGAGCACCGTGCCGTCGACGTCGAGCGCGACGACCCGCGGCGACGGCGCCGTCACGCGCGCCGGACCGGCTCGAGGACGTCGAGCCCGACGAACGGACGCAGCGCCTCGGGGACGACGACCGCGCCGTCGGCCTGCTGGTGGTTCTCGAGGATCGCCACGATCCAGCGGGTGGTGGCGGCCGTGCCGTTCAGCGTGGCCACGTGGCGCGTGGCGCCGTCGCGCTCGGGGTCGCGCTCGCGCGTGCCCAGCCGGCGCGCCTGGTACGTCGTGCAGTTCGACGTCGAGGTGAGCTCGCGGTAGCGGCCCTGCGTGGGCACCCACGCCTCGCAGTCGTACTTGCGCGCGGCCGGCCCGCCGAGGTCGCCGGCCGCGACGTCGATGACGCGGTAGGGCAGCTCGACGGCGTCCAGCAGCTCGCGCTCGAAGGCCAGCAGCCGCTGGTGCTCGTCGGCCGCCTGCTCGACCGGGCAGTAGCTGAACAGCTCGATCTTCTGGAACTGGTGGACGCGGATGATGCCGCGCGTGTCCTTGCCGTGCGAGCCCGCCTCGCGGCGGTAGCAGGTCGACCAGCCGGCGTACCGGAGCGGACCGCCCGTCAGGTCGACGATCTCGTCGGCGTGGTAGCCGGCGAGCGCCACCTCGCTGGTGCCGGTGAGGTAGAGGTCGTCGGCCTCGAGCCGGTAGACCTCGCTCGCGTGCGCGTCGAGGAAGCCGGCGCCGGCCATCACCTCGGGCTTGACCAGCGTCGGCACGACCATCGGCGTGAAGCCGGCCGCGATCGCGCGGCTCATCGCCAGGTTGAGCAGGCCGAGCTCGAGCCGGGCGCCCTGGCCGGTGAGGTAGTAGAAGCGCGCGCCGCCGACCTTGGCGCCGCGGGCGGTGTCGATGGCGCCGAGCAGCTCGCCCAGCTCGAGGTGGTCGCGCGGCTCGAAGCCCTCGGCCGCGAAGTCGCGCGGGGTGCCGACCTCGTGCAGCAGCGTGAAGTCCTCCTCGCCGCCGGCCGGGACGCCGGGCTCGACCAGGTTGCCCACCCGGCGCACGAGGGCGTCGAGGGCCTGCGCGGCGTCGTCCGCCTGCTGCTCCAGGCCCTTGACCTGCTCGCTCAGCGTCTTGGCGTGCGCGATGAGGCGCGCCTTCTCGTCCTGGGGTGCGGTCGACACCTGCTTGCCGAACGCCTTCTGCTCGGCCCGCGCGCGCTCGAACTCGGCCAGCGTCGCGCGGCGCGACTCGTCGGCGGCGAGCACCTCGTCGACCAGGTCGACGTCCTCGCCGCGGGCGCGCTGGCTGGCTCGGGCGGCGTCCGGGTCGTCCCGCAGGACCTTCAGGTCGATCACGCCGACGAGCCTATCGGGAGCGCCATGATCGCTCCGCCGATATGTTGTGCGCCCATGACCGTGCACCCCCTCGTCGTCGCGATCGTCGCGGTCGTCGTCGTCGTGGTGGTGGCGGTGCTGTCGACGCTGCTCGTGCGGTACCGGCGGCGCGTGCACGAGATCGAGGAGCCCGTGGCCGAGCAGCAGGACGGCGGCGGCGAGCGGCGCCGGGCCGCCGTCGTCGTCAACCCCACCAAGTTCGACGACCTGGACGCCGTGCGCGCGCAGGTCTCCGCCGCCTGCCGCACGCACGGGTGGGCCGAGCCGCTGTTCCTCGAGACCACCGAGGACGACTACGGCCAGGGCCAGGCCCGCGAGGCGCTGGAGGCGGGCGTCGACCTGGTCTGCCCGCTCGGCGGCGACGGCACGGTGCGCGAGGTGGCCGAGGCCATGGTGCGTTCCGGCGTTCCGGTGGGGCTGCTGCCCGGCGGCACCGGCAACCTGCTCGCGCGCAACCTCGAGCTGCCGATCGACAGCCTGGACGACGCGCTCACCGTCGCGCTCACCGGCGAGGACCACCCGATCGACGTCGGCGTCGTGGTGTTCGACCCCTCGGGCGAGGACGAGCGGCCCGACGAGAAGGTCTTCCTGGTGATGGCCGGCCTCGGCTTCGACGCCGAGATGATGGCCAACGCACCCGAGAAGCTCAAGGCCAAGGTCGGGTGGCTCGCGTACGCCGTCTCCGGCGTCCGCAACCTGCGCGGGCCGCAGGCCAAGGCACGGTTGCAGGCGGACGACGGCCCCGAGGCGACCCGCCGCGTGCGCACCGTGCTGGTCGGCAACTGCGGCACCCTCACCGGCGGCATCCAGCTGCTGCCCGAGGCCGAGGTCGACGACGGCTGGCTCGACGCGGTCACGTTGTCCCCCAAGGGGATCGCGTCGTGGGCGAGCGTCGCGGCGCGGGTGATCGCGGGTCGCGGCCACCACCGGGTCGAGCGGGTGCGGTGCAAGGAGTTCTCGGTGCGGGTCGACCGTCCGACCGAGGCCCAGCTCGACGGCGACGTCGTCGGCAAGGTGCGCGCGCTGCGGGCCCGGGTCGAGCCCGGCGTCCTCGTCGTGCGCGTCCCGGCCGGTCGTGGTGGGGTCGCCGGGTGACCGACCAGCAGTCCAGCACCTCCCCCGGCCGCCCGAGCGAGGCCGAGACGGACGCGCGCCGCGCCCGCCCGCACCTCGTGCGCGGCGTGGTCGCGGCGGTCGCGAGCGCCGTCCCGGTGACGCTGCTGGCCCTGCTGGTGCGCGACGCCTCCGGCGCCGTCGTGCGGTTCGACCAGCGCGTCGTCCTGTCCACCACGCGATTCGCGCTCGACCACCACGCGGTGCGGACGGCGGCCGAGGTCGGCGCGTACGTGCTGCACCCGTTCGTCTTCCGCTTCGCCGTGCTCGCCGTCGCGGTCGTGCTGTGGCGGCGCGGCGCACGGTCGGCAGCGCTGTGGGCCACGGTCACGATGCTGGTGGGCACGCTGCTGGGCGCGCTCCTCAAGCTCGTCGTCGAACGGGCCCGGCCGGCCCTCGACGACCCGGTGGCGGTGGCCAGCGGCTTCAGCTTCCCCTCGGGGCACGCGCTGAACGCCGCGCTCGGCGCCTCCCTCGTCTGCGTGCTGCTGTGGCGGCCGCTCGCCCGCCGCCGTCGGCGGGCCCTGCTCGTGGCGGTGGGCGTGCTGCTCGTCGTCCTGACCGGTCTCGACCGGTTGCTGCTCGGGGTGCACTTCCCCAGCGACGTGCTGGCCGGCTGGGTCCTCGGTGGCCTGGTCACGGCGTCGTCCTGGGTCGCCTTCGGTCCCGTCCTGCGCGAACGTGCCCGCCGCGGCACCGAGCAGGCCGTCGACGAGGGCACCTCTCCCGCCCCCTCCAGGAGGACCTGATGACCGGACTCGTCGACCCCGGCCGCTCCCGCGACCGTCACCGCCCCGCCTCGCTCGAGGAGTGGCGCAGCTCGGACGACGGCGGGCTGCCACCCGTGAAGCAGCTGGCCGCGCTGCTGGGCCGGTCGGTGCTGCTGCCGGTCTTCGTGTGGTTCGTCGTGCTCTCGGGCGTCGGCTACCTGCTGGCGCACGGCCTGAAGGACGCGGTGAAGGGCGAGGACGGCGTCAACCGCTCGTTCGCGGCGGGTCGCACGCCGACCTGGAACACGATCACCAACTGGGTCTCGCACGTCGGCAACACCGAGACCGTGATCCTGGTGATGCTGGTGTCGGCGTTCATCGTCTGGCGGATCAGCGGCCGGCTGCGCGAGCCGGTCGCGCTCGTCGTGGGCGTCGCGTGCCAGGCGCTGGTCTTCCTGTTCACGACGCTGCTCATCGCGCGGCCGCGGCCCGACGTCCCGAAGCTCGACCAGTCGCCTCCCACGTCGTCGTTCCCGTCGGGGCACACCGGGGCGTCGACCGCGCTCTACCTCGGGCTGGTCATCATCTGCGTCACCCGCCTGCAGCGGTCGTGGCTCAAGGTGCTGTCGCTGCTGTTCTTCCTGCTGCCCGTCGGCGTCGCGATGTCGCGGCTGTACCGCGGCATGCACCACCCCACCGACGTCACCTTCGGCATGCTCAACGGCGCGATCTGCGCGGTGATCGCCTACCTGGCGTTCCGTCCCCGCGACTAGGCCTTGACCGGTCGCCCCACCACGAGCGCATCGAGCTGGTGGGGCGGGAAGGTCGCGGCGGTCTCGGCGTCGAGCTGCGCGCCGAGGCCGTCCAGCGCCGTGGTGAAGAACATCCGGGCCGCCACGGCCATCACGACCGTCGCGACGTCCCGGTCGTCCAGCCCGGCGGCCCGCAACCGGTCGACGTCCGCCTGCTCGACCGACGCGGCGTCGGTCGCGACCTGCGTGGCGAACGCGTAGATCGCGCGGTCCTGCTCGTCGAGGGTCGCGCCGGAGGGGTCGGAGGTGAGGGCCTCGACGGCGTCGCCGTCCCCGCAGACGTCGCGCAGGAACGACGCGTGGGCGGCCGTGCAGTAGGTCGAGCGGCGCGCCCGGGCGGCGGCGATGGTGGCGAGCTCGAACCGGCGGCGGTCCATGCTGCCGCGCACCGCCGCGTTGAGGCCGGCCCAGGCCTGCGCGACCTCCGGGGTCAGCGAGAACGCTCCGGCGTAGTCGGGCAGGAAGCCCCAGGACGTCCGCTGACCGGCGTAGTAGTCGGCGACGGGGGCCTCGGCGCCGTCCTCGGGCACGGTCTCGATGAACATGGGGCCATCGTGGTCGCGCGCGCCTCGCGGCGGAAGGTCCGGGGCCGTACGGTGACGAGGTGAGCTGGATCCCGCCCGCGTCGCGCATCGCCCGCCAGGGCATCAAGTACGGCGCCAAGTACGGCCCGCAGGCCAAGATCCTGTGGGACACCGCGGGCCAGCAGGCACGCTCGGCGGCCAAGGCCAAGCTCGACGACCGGTCCGCGCGGCGCACGGCCTTCGCCGAGGCCGAGACGGTCGTCGAGGGATCGGTGCTGCGCCGGGTCTGGCAGGGCACGCCGGTGTGGGTCGTGTACTCGGGCGACGAGCCGGTGCGGGCCTACCCGCCGCTGGCGCCGCTCGCCGAGCTGGTCGACAAGGCCGACCTCGCCAAGCGCCGGACGCCCGAGGAGCACCGCGAGGCGCAGCTGCGGGCCCGGGCTCGGCGGGCGCGCGAGCGGGCCGGCGACCGTGCGGGCGAGGCCCGGCGGCGCGCCATCGGCCGCTGATCGAGGCTCGCCAGGCGTACGGGCAGGCACACGCGGGGGTGCGTGTCGCTCACGAGCACGGACCCGCACGTCTGCCTGCCCTCCCGCGGGCGAGGAGGTCGCGTGATCGGGGTGGTCAGCGCCAGGGGGTGGGGACGACGTAGCCGTCGCGCTCGTCGTCCCAGGCCAGCGCGCTGATCCGCCAGCCGTCCGGCGTCCGCACGAGCTGCAGCGACTTCGTGCCGCGCCCGGTGCGGTGCTCGCCGTCCTGCACCCACTCCTTGGCGTACCCGCAGACGTGCTGCGCGACGTCGCCCAGCAGGTCGGTGCGCCCGCGCACCTCCCACTCGCGGAACCGGGTGATCGACCCGCCGCCCAGCAGGGCACGGCGTGGCTCGACGAACGACGCGACGTCCTGGACGACGCCACCGGGCGGCACCACGACGGCGCCGGGCACGAAGAGGTCGCGCAGCCCGTCCAGGCGCGCGTCGAGGTCGGGCCCGGACGTGAAGCCCGCGAAGAAGGTCCGGACGACGTCCGCGACCTCGGCCTCGTCGTCCCGGTGCGGGTCCATCAGCCCTCGTACCGGTACTTGCTCGGCAGCAGGCTGCTCATCGTGACGACGGACGGCTCGCCGTCGACCAGCAGCACCACCCGCGCGCTGGGCGCGTAGTCGAGCACCAGCTCGCGGCACATGCCGCACGGCGCGACGACCTCGCCGTGGGCGTTGACCGCCACCACGGTGTCGACCTCGGTGTCGCCCGACGCGGCCGCCATCCCGAGCGCGATCGCCTCGGCGCACACCGCGATCCGGCCGACCGTGGCCTCGAGGTGCACGGCGGCGTGGACGGTCCCCGACGTCGTCCGCAGCGCCGCGCCGACGTGGTGGTGCCCTTCGCGGAAGCGCTGGCGGATGACGGTCCGCGCGGCCTCCAGCAGCTCGGCGTCGACCGCGGGCAGCGGCATCAGGCCGAGCCCTCGCGCAGCCCGCGCAACCACGCGCCGGCCTCGCCGAAGGCGCCGTCGGTGGTGGTGGCGGTGACGGTGACCGGCGTCGCGTCGGCCCGCGCGTACGAGCCGAGGAAGATCACCTCGCGGCAGGTGCGGTGCAAGCCCATTAGCGCCTCGCCGACGCGCGCCTCGCCGATGTGGCCCTCGCAGTCGATCGAGAAGCAGTACTGCCCCAACGACTCCCCGGTCGGCCGCGACTCGATCCGCGACAGGTTGATGCCCCGCGTGGCGAACTGCTCGAGCATCTCGAGCAGGCCGCCGGGGTGGTCGTCGGCCTGGTAGACGACGAGCGTGGTCTTGTCGGCGCCGGTCGGCTCGGGCAGGGCACCCGGCGGCTGCACCAGCACGAAGCGCGTCACCGCGGCCGCGTTGTCGCCGACGTCGGAGGCCAGCACCTCGAGCCCGAACCGTTCTGCCGCAGAGGGTGCGCAGAGCGCGGCGTCGTACGGGACGTCGTCCGCGCCGGCCAGGCCCTCGGCGGCTCCGGCCGTCGACAGCGCGGGCACGTACGTCGCGTCGGGCAGGTGGCGACCCACCCAGCCGCGGCACTGCGCCCAGCCGTGCGGGTGCGACGCGACCCGGCGGACGTCGGCCAGCGACGTCCCGGGACGAGCACACAGCACGAAGGTGATCGGCACGAGCACCTCGGCCGTGACGCGCAGCGGGGACCCGGACGCCAGCGCGTCCAGCGTCGCCGACACCCCGCCCTCGACCGAGTTCTCGATCGGGACGACGGCCGCGACCGCCCCGCCCGACCGCACCGCCGCGAGCGCCGCGTCGACGCTGGGCTGCGGCAGCGGCGTGGCGTCGTCCGGGATCACCTGCCGCAGCGCGGCCTCGGTGAACGTGCCCGCCGGGCCGAGGTACGCGTAGGCGCCGGTCATCGAGCCGCCCCCGAGGTCGCGGCCGAGACCGCCTGCTGCTCCTCGGGCGAGAGGGCGTGCTCGCTCGCGCCGGCCAGCAGACCCTTGGCGTACGAACGGGTCTCGCCGCGTCCGTGGATCGAGGTGAGCACCAGCCCGTCCCCGGCGTCGTCGAGCACCGCGGCCGAGAACGAGAGCCGGCCGCCCATGTCGCCGAAGGCGTCGTACCGGACGACGGCCACGTGCCGCAGCGACGCGGCGGTGTCGGACCGCACGCGGTCGAGCTCGGCCTGCTGGCGCTCGACCTGCTCGCGCAGCAGCTGCACCTCGGCCGCGTGCCGGGTGGCGACCTCCAGCACGTCGCCCTCGCCGGAGTGGCCGCGCAGCACCTTGAGCCCGCGGCGCACGCGGGTCAGCCGCAGCTGCGCCCCGACCGCCACGAGCAGCGCCAGCACCGCGACCGCCGCGGCTGCGAGGGCCACGACGCTGGTCGGGCCGGCGTCCAGGACGGGCTCGAGCGCGTGCGGCAGCGCGGGCAGGGAGGTCAGGGCGGGCACGCCCCGGAGCCTACGCGGGCGACCGGCGCCCCGTACCCTTCGGACGTGCCTGACCACGAGCCGTCCCACGACCCGGTCACCGCGGCCCCGCAGGGCTTCGTCGACGTCGGGTACGCCCGGCTGGACGTCGACCGCGCCCGCCGCACCGGCGACGCCGAGGTGGTGTTCGGCCAGGGCAAGACGCCTCAGCAGGTGGTCGACGCGCTGCGCACCCTGAACGCCAACCACCCCGAGCGCGCGGTGCTCGCGACCCGTCTGGCGCCCGAGGCCCGCGAGCTGCTGCGCGTCGAGCTGCCGGCCGCCGAGGTCGACGACGTCTCGCGCACCGCGGTGCTCGGCCCGCTGCCCACCGCTCAAGGACTGGTGCTGGTGGTCGCGGCCGGCACCTCCGACGCGCCGGTGGCCGCCGAGGCCACCATCACCGCGCGCGTCCACGGCGCGCGCGCCGAGCGGGTCGACGACGTCGGCGTCGCCGGGCTGCACCGGCTGCTCGCCGTGCGCGACCGCCTCGACCAGGCCGACGCGCTGGTCGTCGTCGCCGGCATGGAGGGTGCGCTCCCCAGCGTCGTCGGCGGCCTGACCGGGGTGCCGCTCGTGGCGGTGCCGACGTCGATCGGCTACGGCACCGGGGCCGGCGGGCTCGCGGCGCTGCTGGCGATGCTGAACTCCTGCGCGCCCGGCATCACGGTCGTCAACGTCGACAACGGGTACGGGGCCGGCGTCCACGCGGCGCGGGTCGCCCGCCGCGCCCGCCCCCGGGACGACGCGTGACGGTCTGGGTCGACGCCTCGAGCGGTGCCAGCGGCGACATGCTGCTGGCGGCGCTGCACGACCTGGGCGTCCCCGCGGCCGTGATGGCCGACGCCGCCCGGGCTGTCGCGCCGGTCGAGGTCACGTTCGGCGCCGAGGTGCGCCACGGCTTCGCGGTCGGCCGTGCGCACGTGCGCGGCACCGAGACCGACGTGCCGCACCGCACCTGGCGCGACGTGCGGGCCCTGCTCGACGCCGCCGACCTGGACGACGTCGTGCGCGAGCGCGCGCACGCCGCGTTCTCGCGCCTGGCCGAGGCCGAGGGCCGGGTGCACGGCCACGCCGCGGACGACGTCCACTTCCACGAGGTCGGCGCGCACGACGCGATCGGCGACGTGGTGGGCGTCTGCGCCGGCTTCGCGTGGCTCGACGACGAGGTGGTCGTGAGCCCGGTGGCGCTCGGCGGCGGCACCGCCCGCACGGCCCACGGCGAGATCCCGGTGCCCGGACCCGCTGTGCTGCAGCTGTTCCAGGCTGCAGGCGCCCCGGCCCACGGCGGGCCGGTCGACGTCGAGCTGTGCACCCCCACCGGCGCCGCGCTGCTCACCACGTGGGCGTCGTCCTACGGACCGATGCCGGCCATGACGGTCGGTGCCGTGGGTCAGGGCGTCGGGTCGAGGGTTCTGCCCGACCGTCTCGGAGCGCTGCGCCTGGTGCGTGGGACCTCCTCTGCCGCAACGGGTCCGGCGCGCGAGCAGGCCGTGGTGCTCGAGACGAACGTCGACGACCTCGACCCGCGGGTGTGGCCCGCCGTGCTGCAGCGGCTGCTCGACGAGGGCGCCTCCGACGCGTGGCTCACGCCGATCCTGATGAAGAAGGGCCGCCCGGCGCACACTCTGCACGTGCTGTGCCCGCCGACGTCCGCCGACGCCCTGCAGCGCGTGGTGCTCACCGAGACCAGTGCGATCGGCCTGCGCGTCGTCCCGGTCGGCAAGACCGCCCTCTCGCGCCGCGAGACCGCGGTGGACGTCGACGGGCAGCCGGTGCGCGTCAAGCTGGCCGAGCTCGACGGCCGGGTCGTCAACGCGCAGCCCGAGCACGACGACGTCCTGGCCGCGGCGCGCGCGCTCGGCCAGCCGCTCAAGGTCGTGCTGGCCCGGGCGGCAGCCGCCGCGAGCGCCCTGCTCGGCTGAGCGGACGAACCACCTGAAAAGGTGGGGCCATGGATCTCGCGGTCGCGCTCACGGCCCTCGTGCTCATCGTGCCGGTCGAGCTGCCCGACAAGACGTTCGTCGCCACGCTCGTCCTGGCCACCCGTTACCGGCCGCTGCTGGTCTGGATCGGTGTCGGCGCGGCGTTCCTCGTGCAGACGCTGGTCGCCGTCACGGCCGGCGGGCTGATCGCGCGGCTGCCGCACCGGCCGGTGGTGGCGTTCGCGGCCCTGATGTTCCTCATCGGCGGCGTGGTGCTGCTGCGGCACGCCCGTCGCGCCGACGAGGAGGAGGCCGAGACCGAGGCCGAGTTCGGCGCCAAGGTGAAGGGTCCGGCCACCGGATGGCGGGCCGTCGTGGCGAGCTTCACGGTGCTGTTCGTCGCCGAGTGGGGCGACCTGTCGCAGCTGCTCACCGCGGGCCTCGTGGTGCGCACCAAGGACCCGGTCTCGGTGTTCGTCGGCGCCTGGGTCGGCCTGCTGCTGGTGTCAGCGCTCGGCGCGGCTGCCGGGCGCGCCCTGCTGCGCCGCGTGCGGCTCGCCACCGTGCAGCGCATCGGCGGCGTGGTCTGCCTGCTGCTCGCCGTGCTCTCGGGCCTGCAGGCGGCCGGCGTCGACCTCCCCGTCTGACCCGCCCTCCACCCCCGTTGCGTCCGAAGAACTGGCTGCAGCAGCAACCACATCGTCGGACGCAACGCCGGGCAGCACGCGCCAGAGCAGCACCAGCGCCACGAGCGCGCCGATCATGTCGCTGTTCTGCAGCAGGCGCCCCACCACCAGGGGTGGCCAATCATCGGCGATCCACGTGATGCCCCACCAGGGCCCGCGGCACAGGAACCACACCGTCAGCACCGCGCCCATCACCAGCCGCCGACGCGAGCGCCCGTCGCCCACCAGCGCGGCCACGACGACCACCATCCAGGCGAAGTGGTGGATCCACGCGACGGGCGAGAGCAGCACCGCCATCAGGCCCATGACCGCGACCTCGGCCACCGGGTCGCCCGCGCGGTACGCACGCCGGGCGACCGCGTAGCCGGCCACCGCGACGGCGGCGGCGCACAGCAGCCACAGCGCGCTGCCCGCGGTGCCCTCGGGTCCGAGCCGCAGCAGCACGCCGCGCAGCGACTGGTTGGACGTGCCGCGGTTCGGGCCGAGCCGGGCGGGGTCCGACAGCGCGCCGCCCCAGAACGCCAGGGACGCCTCGGGCAGCACCAGGAAGGCGCCGATCGTCGCCGCGGCTGCCGCGCCCACCGCCGTCGCGAGCGCCCGCCAGCGCCGGGTCACCGCGAGGTGCACGAGGAAGACGCCCGGCGTGAGCTTCACCGCGGTCGCCAGCCCCACCAGCACGCCCAGCGGCAGCCGGAACCCGCCACGCCGGACGACGGCGAGGTCGACCAGGCAGACCAGCACGAGGAACGCGTTGACCTGGCCGAACCGCACGCCGTCCGACACCGGGTGCAGGTAGAGCAGCGGCACCGTCAGCAGCGCGCCCACCACCCAGCGCCAGCCGCCCGCCCGCGCCAGCAGGCGCCGGAACGCGATCACGACGGTCAGGTACGTCGCGGCCACCTGCAGCGCCGTCCACACCCAGCCGACGACGTGGAAGGGCACGAACGCCATCGGCAGCGCGAGCAGCGCCGAGAACGGCGGGTAGGTGAACGGCAGCAGCTGCGGTGACTCGGTGAGCTGCTCGTAGACCGGCCGGCCCAGGACGATCGAGCGCGCGGCCTCGCGGTAGACCTCGACGTCCACCTGCCACTGGTCGCCGGGCCAGGCCACCAGGTAGTGCCAGGCCAGCGGCGCCTCGGCCACCGCCAGCACGAGCACGACGAGCAGCAGCTGGACGAGCGGTCGCGGCGGCGTGCGTCGACGGCGCACGGCGCCCTCGGGGGCGTCCTCCTGCACCGTCTGCGTACGCGTCACCCGCTCAGTCTCCCCGAACCGGCCCGTAGCCTGTGCACGTGCTGCCCCGCCCCGCCGTCCTCGCGCGCCTCGTCGTGGTCGCCGCAGCCGTCGTCCCGTCGGGCGGGGTGCTCGCCGCCGTCCCCGCGCACGCCGCGACGACCCCTGCTCCCGTCGTGCTCGTCGGGACGGCGGGCGTGCAGTGGGCCGACGTCTCGCCGTCCGCCACCCCGCACCTCGCGGCCCTCGCGGAGCAGGGCGCGATCGGGGACGTCGCGGTGCGCAGCGTGCGCCGGGCCGCGTGCCCGGTCGACGGCTGGCTGGCGCTGTCGGCCGGACGCCGGGCCGCGGACGCCGTCGACGCCAGCACCGGTGACGCCGCCTCGCCCTCCTGCCGCGCGCCCGAGGTGCAGGGCGGGGTCGCCGCCGGCGGTTCGGCCACCGTGAGCACCTGGCAGCGGTACGTCCAGGCCGCGGACGCCGAGAAGTTCGACGCCACGCCCGGCCTGCTGGGCGACGCCCTCGCCTCGGCCGGCACGTGCGCCACCGCCGTCGGGCCGGGAGCGGCCGTGGCGCTGGCCCGGCGCGACGGCACCGTGGCCCGCTACCTGCCCTCCGTGGCGGACGCCGGCCCGGCGCTCGCCGCGGCCGACTGCCCGCTGGCCGTGGTCGACGCGGGCTCGGTGCGCGACCCCGAGGACGCCCCCGAGGGACCGGCCGAGCAGGGCGTCGCAGTGGGCGGCGGCGACCGGGCGGCCCAGGTGCGCGCCGTCGACGCCGTGGTCGGCCAGGTGCTCGACGCGGTTCCCGACGGTGCACGCGTCCTCGTCGTCTCCCTCGGCGACTCGGGCCGGACGCCGCACCTGCAGCTGGTCGGTGCGGTGGGCCCGGGCTTCGGGCCGGGGTTCCTGCGCACCTCCTCGACCCGTCAGGTCGCACTGGTGCAGGCCACCGACCTGGCGCCGTCCGTGCTGTCGTTGCTCGGCGTGCCCGCCCCGGGCGACCTCGTCGGCTCGCCGCTGCAGACCCTCGCCGCGGCCGACGGCGACGCCCCCGAGGCCACCGCCGACCGGCTGCGCAAGGTCGCCGACCTCGAGCAGGCCGCGCAGTCGGTGCAGTCGCTGGTGTCGCCGTTCTTCAACGGCCTGGTGATCGCCCAGCTGCTGCTCTACGGCGCCGCGGCCGTCGTCCTGCGCCGCCGTTGGGCTGCGGGTGACGGCCGCCGCCGGCTGCTCGTCGCGGTGCGCCGCGTCGCCCTGGTGTTCGCGGCCGTGCCGGTCTCGACCTACCTGGCCAACACCGTGCCGTGGTGGCGCTCGTCGCACCCGCTGCTCGTCGTCGTCCTGGCGGTGGCGGCGTACACCGCCGCCGTCAGCCTGGTCGCCCAGCTCGGGCCGTGGCGGCGCGCGCCGCTCGGTCCGTTCGGCGCGGTTGCCGCCCTCACCTGCGTGGTGCTCGCCGCAGACATCGTCACCGGCTCGCGGCTGCAGACCTCGAGCCTCATGGGCCTGCAACCGGTGGTGGCCGGGCGCTTCTACGGCTTCTCGAACGTCGCGTTCGCGCTGTTCGCCACCGGGGCGATGCTGCTCGCCATCGCGGTGGCCGACCAGCTCGTGACCGCGGGACGTCGGCGGGCGGCCGCTGCGGCGGTGGCGTTGATCGGCGTCGTCGCCACGGTGCTGGACGTCTCGCCGCAGTGGGGCAGCGACTTCGGCGGCCCGATCGGCATGGTGCCGGCCTTCGCGGTGCTGGTGCTGCTCGTGGCGGGCGTGCGGCTGTCGTGGCTCAAGGCGCTCGCGATCGGCGCGGGCACGGTGCTGCTGCTGGCCCTGGTGTCGGTCGCCGACTGGCTGCGGCCGGCCGACCAGCGCACCCACCTCGGCCGGTTCGTGCAGACCGTGATCGACGGCGGCGCGTGGCAGGTCATCTCGCGCAAGGCCGAGCAGAACCTCTCGATCCTGTTCGGCAGCTTCCTGTCGCTGCTGGTGCCGGTGGCGGCGCTGTTCGTGGTGCTGGTGCTGATGCGGCCGTCGTCCTGGGGGGCCGGGGCGCTGGCGCGCGCCTACGACCGCAGCCCGATCCTGCGGCACGGGCTGTTCTGCCTGATGCTGCTGCTCGGCATCGGGTTCGCGGTCAACGACTCCGGCACGGCCATCCCGGCCGTGGGCTTCACCCTCGCGATCCCGCTGGTGATCGCGGCGAGCCTGCGCGCGCTCGAGGACGACGAGCCGCCAGCAGCCCGAGCGCCAGCCACAGCCCCAGACCCAGCCACGGCGTGACCTCGCGGCGGTAGGTCAGCGTGAGGTCCTCGACCCGCGGGCTCGAGCCCAGCACCCGGCCGGGTACGTACGCGGCCGCGTAGGTCACCAGCCGCACCAGCAGCAGGACGTCGATCGCCGGCACCGCGACGAGCGCCAGCGGCGCCCAGGCGACCGCGTCGTACCAGGGCAACGAGTACGGCGCGCCCAGGACGTACGCGGCGCCGAGCACCACGGTGACGCGTGCCGCGTCGAGCGCGACCTGCTCGTCGTCGGTCGACCGCGGCCAGGGGGCGGTGCGCTGCACGACGAGCCAGAGCAGGGCCGCCAGCGCGAGCACCACCACCGGCGTGAGCACCACGACGCCCTGGCGCACGGCGTCGTTGCTCAACGGCCCGGTGAGCCAGTCGACGAAGGGCCGCCACGGCGTGGCGAGCGAGACGTAGCGGCGGGCCCGGGCGAGCTGGTCGACGAGGTGCGTGCCGGCCCAGGCGTGGGCGGGGACCAGGACGAGCAGCGCACCGAGGACGCCGAGCCCGGCCGGGCGCCACGACCCGCCACGACGCCTGCGCCACAACGCGACCAGCACCGCCGGGCCGACCACCGCGAACGTGATCTTCACGCCGACGGCCGCCCCGAGCAGCACCCCAGCCAGCAGCGGACGACGACCGCTCAGCGCGATCGCGCCCAGCGCGAGGGCCGCGCCCAGGACGTCGACGTGCGCCCCCACGAGCAGCACGCCCAGCAGCACCGGGTTGAGCAGCCACAACCAGGTCGCGCGCGCAGAGGTGCTGCGGCACAAGCGGACCAGCAGCCACCCGATGGTGAGCCACGCCGCGAGGCACACCAGCTGCCAGGCCCACACCGTGGCGCGCAGGCTGTCGCCGCCGAACCGGCTGGTGAGGGCCTGCACCGCGGTGGCGACCGGCCCGTAGACGCTCGGGGTCGTCGTCCAGGGTGGTTCGACCGCGCTGGTGACGGGGTCGTGGCCACCGGCCCAGTGCACCGGCTCGACGGTGTACGGGTCGCCACCGGCTGCCGCGATGCGGCCGTAGGCGGCGTAGCTCACGTGGTCGGCCGAGCCGAGCGGCGGGACGACGACCGCGAGCACCGCGACGACGACCGCGACGCGCACCGCCAGGGCCGGCACGCGCTCGCCGCGCGCCGCGGCCCACAACCCGAGACCGACGCCGGCACCCCCGAACAGGTACCCCAGGTCGAGCAGCACCGTCACCAGCCCGGACGACGGCCCCACCGTGAGCGACCACGGGGGAAGCGTTGCGCGCCAACCGGATCCGGCGCCGAGCGACGGCTCGGCGGCGGACGGCCCGAGCGCCGCCGTCCCGACGAGCAGCACCGCCGCCACCGCGACGAGCGCCAACGCCCACGGGGTGACGCGGCGTCGTCCGGCCGGCGATGGCACGGCGTCGGTCATGACCCGGCGGCGCCGGCGTCTGGTCCGCCGCCGCGCCCGCGGCGCAGCCGGCGCACCGCCAGCGCTCGCCACACGTCGCGGTACTGCTTGGCGCGGTGCACCTGCGCGCGCAGGTCGGTGCCGGTGACCCGGTGGTGCAGGTCGCACGGCACCTCGACGACCCGCAACCCGTGGCCGAGGACGTCGACCGTCAGCCCGACCTCGACGCCCCAGCCCGCCGCCAGCGGCGTGGCCGCCTCGAAGGCATCGCGGCTCAGGCAGCGCATGCCCGACAACGGCTGCGTCGGCGTCCACCCGGTGAGGCGCTCGATACCGGTGCGGGCGAGGTTCACGACCAGGCCGCGCCCACCGCCAGCGGTGCGCTGCGGCGGCAGCACCGCGATCGTCATGTCGGCCGATCCGTCCAGCACCGGCGTTGCGAGAGAAGCGGTCTCGACGGCCGAGCCCTCGAGGTCGGCGTCGACGAAGAGGAGCGCCCGCGGGTCGTCGTCCGTGCCCTGCTCGTGCCGGGCGACGTAGTCGGCGCCGGTCTGCATGGCCGCACCCTTGCCGCGGTTGCGCTCGTGCCGGACGACGTCCGCGCCCGCCTCGCGGGCCACCTGCGTCGTGCCGTCGCCGCTGCCGTCGTCGACCACCACCACGAGGTCGACGTGGTCGATGGTGCGGGCGGCCCGCACGGTCGCCGCGATGCGCTCGGCCTCGTCCTTGGCCGGGATGACGACCGCGACGGCTCGAGGGGCGGGGCTCACCCGCGCGAGCCTAGCCGCCCGCCCGCCTTTCCCTCGCCGGTGCTGCTTTCCCTCACCCAGGCCGGTCTGGCGGAGGCAAACCGGCACCGGTGAGGGAAAGGTAGGGTCGGCGCATGAGCCGGGGAGCCGATAGCGAGGTCGGCGCGCTGCGCACCGTGATGCTGCACCGTCCGGGCACCGAGCTGCGGCGGCTCACCCCGCGCAACAACGACCGGCTGCTGTTCGACGGCATCCCGTGGGTCGACCGCGCGCAGGAGGAGCACGACGCGTTCGCCGCGGCGCTCACCAGCCGCGGCGTCGAGGTGCTGTACCTGTCCGACCTGCTGCGCGAGGCCCTCGCCGTGCCCGAGGCGCGGCAGGAGGCTGCGGAGGCCGCCCTCGCGCAGCCGCACGTCGGCGAGCGCCTGGCCACGCGGGCCCGGGCGCTGCTGCACGACCTGGACGAGGCCGAGCTGGCCGAGGTGCTGGTGGCCGGGCTGCGCCACGACGAGCTGTCGGCCCGTCGTCCGATGAAGCGCCCCGGCGTCGTCTCGTCGCTCGCGCTGCCCGAGGACTTCGTCATCGACCCGCTGCCCAACCTGCTCTTCACCCGCGACTCGAGCGCCTGGGTGGGCGACCAGGTCGCGGTGACCAGCCTCGCGATGCCGGCCCGCCGGCGCGAGACGAGCCTGACCCAGGTCATCTACCGCTACCACCCGCGCTTCGCCGGCACCGCGCTCGCCTACGAGCCCGGGCTCGAGCACGTCGAGGGCGGCGACGTCCTGCTGCTCGCGCCCGGCGTCGTGGCGGTCGGCACCGGCGAGCGGACGACGCCCGCCGGGGTCGAGCGCCTGGCCGGCCGACTGCTGCGCACGGGGCTGGCGCAGACGGTGCTCGCCGTCCCGATCGCCCAGGAGCGGGCCACGATGCACCTCGACACCGTCTGCACGATGGTGGACGTCGACGCGGTCGTCATGTACCCCAACGTCGCCGACTCGTTGACCGCGCTCGCGATCACACTGAACGGCGACGACGTCCTGCGCGTCGACGCCCCGCGGCCGTTCCTCGAGGCTGCCGCCGACGCGATGGGCATCGACGAGCTGCGGGTCATCGACACCGGCCTCGACCCGGTCACCGCCGAGCGCGAGCAGTGGGACGACGGCAACAACACCCTCGCGCTGGCTCCGCGGGTGGCGGTGGCCTACGAGCGCAACACCGAGACCAACGCACGGCTCGAGGCGGCCGGCATCGAGGTCGTCGCGATCGCGGGCAGCGAGCTCGGCAGCGGCCGCGGCGGGCCGCGCTGCATGTCGTGCCCGGTCGACCGCGACTCGACCGCCCCCACGGCGTGACGGAGCCGCGCTCCGCGATCGCACCGGACGGCGTCCAGCTGGCCTGGTGGTCGGTCGGCGCCGGTGAACCGTTGCTGCTGCTCAACGGCCAGGGCGCCGACCACCGCATGTGGGACCGCCTCGTGCCCGAGCTCTCGGCCCGGCACACCGTGGTCGCCCTCGACCCGCGCGGCATAGGACGCAGCCCCATGCCCGAGGGACCGCAGTACACGACCCGCGACCTCGCGAACGACGCCGTCGCCGTGCTGGACGACGCCGACGTCGCCCGCGCCCACGTCATGGGCTTCTCGATGGGCGGGCGGGTCGCGCAGTGGCTCGCGGTCGACCACCCCGACCGGGTCGGGACGCTGGTGCTCGCCGGGACGTCGGCCGGTGACCGCCACGGCGTGCCGCGGGCACCCGAGCTGGACGCGCTCATGGCCGCGGCGCCCACCCTGGCGGTGCGCCGAGCGCGGGCCGCGCTGATGTACCACCCGCGGTTCCTGGCCAGCGCCATGGCGCACGGCGACCTTTACCAGCCGGCGAAGGTGCCGCCGGACGTGCAGGCGCAGCAGCTGGCGGCCAGCCAGGCCCACGACGCGTGGGACGAGCTGCCGACGATCGCCGCCCCCACCCTCGTCGTGCACGGCACGGACGACGAGCTGAACCCGACCGCCAACGCACCCCTTCTCGCCCAACGGATCCCGGGCGCCGCGCTGCACCTGGTCGAGGGCGGCCGCCACGGCTTCTACGACGAGTTCCGGGACGAGACGCTGCGCGTGCTGCTGGCCTTCTTGAGGGCGAACCCGTTGCCGCAGTAGCCGTTCAGGCGGGCTGGCGGAGGAACGGCGAGGTGTAGTCGTCGACCTGGGCCAGCACCCGCTCGGCCTCGTCGAGCGACATGCGGTCGCGCTCGGCGGCCACGATCATGCCCAGCAGCCGCACGTCGCCGGCCGTGGCGAAGCCGGTCAGCTCGTCGTGCGCGAGCACCCACGACACGGCGGCGCGGATCGCCTCCGCCTCGTCGAGCGGCTCGTACCAGGTGGTGTACCGCTGGTCGCCGACGTCCTCACCCGCCCCGACGCCCGGCCAGTTGCGCCGCGCGACGGCCTTGATGGTCATCAGCCCGACGTCCTGTCGCCGTACCTCCTCGACCAACGCCGCGTACGCGTCGGCGAACTCGGGCTGGTCGAGCAGGCTCCGGTTCAAAGGGGTCAGCACGGTGGCGAAGTCGAAGCGCCGCAACGCCTCCAGGTGCGTCTGGGCCGCCTGCGGCCCGTGTCCGGTGATGCCGACGGCGCCGACCAGCCCCTCGTCGCGCGCCCGCAGGGCGGCCTCGAGGGCGCCGCCCTCACCGGTGACCCGGTCGAGCTCGTCGAGGTCGCCCACGGCGTGCAGCTGCAGCAGGTCGACGTGGCCGGTCTGCAGCCGCTCGAGCGAGGCGTTGATCTGGGCCCACGCGGCGTCGCGCTCGCGCTCGCCGGTCTTGGTAGCCAGGAAGACCTGGTCGCGGATCCGCGGCATCCACGGCCCGAGCCGCAGCTCGGCGTCGCCGTAGCTCGCCGCGACGTCGAGGTGGTTGATCCCGGCGTCCAGCGCCTCTTGCACGCTGCGGTCGGCGGTGTCCTGGTCGACGTCCGCCAGCGCGGCGGCGCCGTAGAGGACGACCGAGCTGTCGTGGCCGAGCCGGCCCAGGCGGCGGTGCTCCATGCGCCCATCCTTCGCCGTCCGGACGCCGAGCGCCAGACGAGCCGGCCCGACCGCGCCTCATGGCCGGTGTCCTGGATGAGTGCGGTCATGGGTGCGGCGCCGGTGCTGCGATCACGACATCACCGCCGCACCCACGGCCGCACCCACCGCTGCGGGTGCGTGTGCTCGGGCCTGGTGATCTCAGCGCAGGGTGAGCTGGCGGCTGACGACGCCGGCCCGGGCGCGCCGCTCGTCGTACGACAGCGGCTCGGTGACCGCGAGGGCCGCCTCGAGCCGGGCCGCGAACTGCGCCGCCGGCTCTTCGACGTCCTCGGGCGTGGCGTCCTCGGGCAGGTCCCACACCGGCACGAGCAGGCCGTGCGCCCGGAAGGCGCCGACGTAGCGCGTGCCCTCGCCGAGCGAGCTCTCGCCGGCGGCGTGCAGGCGGGCCAGTCCGTCGAGCAGGTCGTCCTCGGCCTGCGGCAGCACCCAGCGCAGGTGGGTGCGGTCGCCGATCTTGCACCAGTAGGCGGCCTCGACACCGCTCAGCCGGACGGTCGGGATGACAGCGGCGTTCGCGTGCTCCAGCGACTCGCGCACGCTCGGGTCGAGCTCGTCGCCGCCCTCCACCCAGAAGTCGAAGCCGTCGTGCACCGTCACCTCGAAGGTCGCGTCCGGCGCGACGAGGTCCTGCAGCCGGGGGCCGCCGTCCTCGAGGTCGGTCAGCGTCACCGGCGAGCCGGGGTCGGCCTGCACGGCCGCGTGCAGCGCGGTGCCGACGTCCCGGCTGGGGTCGCCCGAGCCGCCCCCGGTCTGCAGGCCGACGAACACGTGGCCGTCGGCGCGGCGCAGCGCCGGCCAGGCGAGCGGCAGCACGGTGGCGACGGTGATCTCGGTGACGCCGGGGTCGGCGTCGTCACCCGCTCCGGACGCCGGGCGCTGCGCGGACGGCGCGAGCCGCACCGTCGCGGTGGCAGCCGGCACGACCTCGCGCAGCGCGACCCAGTCGGCCTCGCCCGGCAGGCCCTCGAACGGGCGACCGGTCGTGGCCTCGGCGACCACCCGGGCCCGGCCGTGGCACGCCTTGTACTTCTTGCCGGAGCCGCAGGGGCACGGCTCGCGCTGCCCCACGACGGGGACGTCGGCGTCCAGGACGGCGGTAGCAGCGCCGGGGGCGCTGGTGGACTTCTGGCGGCGCGAGGACTTGCCCATGGCCGCAGACTCTACGAGTCAGGGACGGCGGCGCCGCGACGGCCCGCCCAGGCAGACCCACACGGTGCGGCCGCGGTCCTCGTCGAGCACGCCCCACTCGTGGGCGAGCGAGCGCACGATCCGCAGGCCCCGCCCGCCGGTGGCGTAGGTGCCGGGGTGCACCGGCTTCGGCGTGGTGCGCCCGCCGCCGTCGGTGACGTCGAGCTCGACGACGCCGCCCTTGACCTGCCAGTGCACGCGCACGGTGCCGTCCGAGAGGGCGGCCGCGTGCCGGATCGCGTTGCCGAGGAGCTCGGCGACCACGATCTCGGCCTCGTCGACGACCGCTGCGGGGACCTCGCGCGAGCGCAGGTCCTCGACCAGCGCGCGGCGGGTGCGGGGCACCGACGAGAAGGTGTGGGCGACGCGGAGGGTGCGGGTGCGCGTGGGGACGCGCGATGCGACCTGTGTCACGAGACCTCCCTGCTCGACCCCCGGCACCCGCGGCACGACCCCCTGCGGGATTGCCGTGCGTCACGAGCCGTCACACGTTGCTACCTCCGCCAGAGTAACCGGAGGTGGCGCTGAGTGCATCCCCTGTCCGCTACGTGGCGTTCGTGGGGGTTCGTCCGAGCAGGGCCAGCACGTGCTGCGGCCGGTTGGTGATGATGGCGTCGACGCCCAGCTCGAGGCACAGGTCGACGTCCGCGGTGTGGTCGACGGTCCAGACGTGCACCGCCCGGCCCTGGTCGTGCACCGCGCGGGCGTACCAGGGGTGCTTGCGCAGCAGCCGGACGTCGATCCCGACCGTCCCGACGCCGCGCGGCAGCACGCCGTCGCGCATCCGCAGCGGGATGCGGTCCTCCACCAGCAGCACCAGCGGCACCGCCGGCACCAGCGCCCTCAACCGTTGCAGCGCGAGCAGCGAGAACGACATGACCCGCACCGGCGACGGGAACTGCGGGTGCTGCGCGTCCCAGCCGTACTCGGCCAGCACGCGGGCCAGCTTCTTTTCGACCTCGCCGCCGTACCGCGTGGGGTGCTTGGTCTCGATCGCCACGCGCACCGGGCGCCCGCAGTCGCGGACGGCGTCCAGCAGCCGGTGCAGCGTGAGCAGGCGGCCGGCGTCGCGGTCGGGCTTCTCGTCGGAGTCCACGTCGTCCCAGGACTCCATCCACGAGCCCCAGTCCAGCTGCTCGAGGTGGGCGAGCTCGAGGGTCGACACCGAGCCGCGGCCGTTCGACGTCCGGTCGACGCGGCGGTCGTGCACGCAGACCAGGTGGCCGTCGGCGGTGAGCCGGACGTCGCACTCCAGCGCGTCGGCGCCCTGCTCGATCGCGCGCAGGTACGCGGACAGCGTGTGCTCGGGCTTCTCGGCGCTCGAACCCCGGTGCGCGACCACCTCAGGACCGCCGTTCACGACGACGATCCTGGCACGACGAGACACGAAATCGCTGTTGCGCGACGCCCGCGGTGGGCATGCTCGTGTCGTGCGCAACGCGGCGCTGGGCGTCCTGCGCGGCGCGGCCGTCGGGCTCGCGCTGGGTGTGGTGGCGCGCGCGCTCATGCGGCTGGCCGCGATGGACGACGGTGGCGACCTCGACTTCACCTGGACCGGCAGCGCGGGCATCGCCCTGGTGTTCGCGCTGGCGGGTGCCGGGGCCGGCCTGGCAGGTGCCCTGGGCTGGCGGCGCTGGCGGCTCGCGGTGACGGTGCTGCTCACGTCGTTCTTCGTGCTCTACGGCGGCGTGGCGATCGGGCTGGGTGAGATCGGCTTCGCGCTGGACCGGCAGATCTCGGCGCTGCGCATGACCGCGCTGGTCGCGCTGGCGCTCGCGATCATGGCGCTCGCGGTCGCGACGCCGTGGCTGGGCCTGCGGCTCGGACGACGGCTGCGCGCAGCGCCGACCGGCATCACTCGAACGGAACGGTGACCCCGTGCCAGTCGGCGTCGCTGAGCACCCAGACCTTCACGCGCAGCACCGCGGTGAGCACCTGCTCGAGGGCGCGCAGCTGGGCGTGCGTCGCGACGTGCCCGGCCGGCACCACGAAGAGCCGCTCCTCGCCGCTGTCGAGCGGCGCCGTGCGCAGCTGCCCCGTGTACCCGACGAGCTCGAACGCCGCGACGACACCTGCTCGCTGGCCTGCCGTGAACACGCTTCCCAGCCTAGGGTCTGACCGTGGAGCTGGTGCAGGTCGCGCAGCGCGCCACCAACCTCGACCGGTCGGCGGCCTTCTACTCCGACGTCCTCGGCACGGGGCCGACGGGCCGCTTCGAGCCACCCGGGCTGCTGTTCTTCGACCTCGGTGGCACCCGACTGCTGCTCGAGGCCGCTGCACCGTCGGCCGTGCTCTACCTCCGCGTCGACGACGTGCACGCCACCGTGGACCGCTTGCGCGGCAACGGAGTTCGCGTGGTCGACGAGCCGCACGTCATCTTCAGCCACGAGGACGACACGCTCGGCCCGCGCGGCACCGACGAGTGGCAGGCTTTCGTCGAGGACCCGGACGGCAACCTGGTCGGCCTGGTCGAGCAGCGGCTCACATCAGAGGCTTGACCATCAGCAGCTCGTCGCGCCCGTCGCGCACCGGGATCCGGCCACCGGTCAGGACGAAGCCGAGCCGCTCGTAGGCCCGCCGGCCCCGGGGGTTGTCCTCCATCACGCCCAGCTCGACGGCACCGGCACCAGCGGCGCGGGCCACGTCCTCGCAAGCCGCCATCAGCGCCTCGAGGACGCCCGTCCCGCGTGCCGTCGGGGCGATCCACATGCCCATGACCCACCACCCGTGGTCGGTCTCGTACACGCCGGCCGTGCCGACGTCCGCGCCATCGCGGTTCGCGAGGAACGTCGCCGGGCGGGCGGCGCGGCGGCGCCACTCGGCCTCGTCGAACGCCTCCTCGCGCGCGGACGTCGAGCCGAACATCTCGGGGGACTCGCGCAGGGACTCCAGACGGGTCGCCCGCAGCCGCTCCCAGTCGTCCGGCCACACCCGGGTGACGACGACGTCCGGGGCCAGGCTCATCGCCCGTAGACGCTGACGTGCCGGGCGCTGTCGGCGGTGAACGGCTCGCGCCGCCAGCCGCCCCAGCGCTCGCGCAGCCGCAGACCGGCCAGCCGGGCCATCAGGTCGAGCTCGGCCGGCGTCACGAGCCGACACGAGATCGGGCCCATCCGCACCCCGCCCGCGGTGAGCTGCACGTGGTTCTCGTCGAGCAGCTGAGTCACCGGGTCGTAGCGGTTGACGTCGAGGACGACCTCGCCGGTGGCGACCTTTTCGACGTCGACGAACTGGTGGCGGCGCACGAACGACCACGGCGTCGAGGTCTCGACGAGGAACACGCCGTCGTCCGCGAGGTGGCGCGCGACGTTCTGGAAGCAGCGCACCTGCGCGTCCTGCGTCAGCAGGTTGCCGATCGTGTTGAACACCAGGTACGCCAGCGCGTAGCCGGACGACGGTGCGTCGGCGCTCGCCATGTCGCCCTGGGTCACGGCGAGGTCGGCGCCACCGTCCTTCTCCCGCAAGCGGTGCAGCATGTCGGGCGACAGCTCGATGCCGTCGACGCCGACCCCGCGGGCGGCCAGCGGCAGGGCGACGCGACCGGTGCCGATGGCCAGCTCCAGGGCGCGCCCACCGTCGGCCAGCTCGGCCAGGAGCTCGACCGTCTCGGTCTCGTCACCGCGCGGCTCGTCGTCGTACCGGCTCGCGACGTCGGCGCCGAAGCTGGTCGCGGGGTCGAATCCCTCCATGCGCGCCACCCTGGCAGGCCCGACCGCAGGGGCGCCATCGGTTTGGCGTCAGCTGGTCTGCAGCGCGTCGTCGTCGCGCGGACCGGCGATCTCGGCGAACTGCGGCGACGCGGCCACGGCTCGCAGCCCGGCCCAGAGCCGTACGGCCTCCTTGCCGCGCGGCACGGCGGTGAGCACCGGTCCGAAGTAGGCGCGACCGGCGGCGTGCAGCATCGGGGTGCCGCCGTCCCGGCCGGACGGCTCGACGGCGGCACGGGTGCGGCGGCGAAGGTCGTCGTCCTGGTCGGTGCGATCGGCGGCGTCGAGCAGCTCGGCGGGCAGGCCCAGCTCGTCGACCGTTCGGCGCAGGTTGGAGCCGTTGTCGCGCAACCGGTCGACGTGCCGGCGGCGCCCGTAGGTGGCGTAGAACTCGGGCCACCGCTCGGCGTGCTCGCCTGCCAGCAGCGCCGACGCCACCCGCGCGGCACCCCACGCCTCGTCGTTGTACGAGCGGTACCAGGCGTCGAGCTCGCGGCCCTCGTTGACGCACGACAGGCTCATCAGCTCGCGGCGCACGACCGCGGCACCCTCGCGCTCGACCTCGCCCAGCCACTCGCTCGTGATCCACGCGAACGGGCACTGCGGGTCGACGTACAGGACGGCGTCTGCGGCTATGCTTTCCACGGAAAGCACCGTACCTGCTTTCCCTGGAAAGCAACACCGGAGGCCGGTATGCCCCACACCCGCACGTCGGACGACGCCGTGACGACGATCGCCGACCAGTGGACGACGCGCGTGCCGGACCTCGACGTCTCGCCGTTGCTGGTGCTCGGCCGGCTGCAGCGCGTGCACGGGCTCGTCGACGCCGCGCTGCGGCCGCCGCTGGCCGCCGCCGGTCTGGCCCCGGGTGACTTCGACCTGCTCGCGGCCCTGCGCCGGCTGGACGACGGCACCGGCGTCGCGAGCCGCGACCTGGCCGCTGCGATGCTGGTGACGGCGGGCGCCACGACCAAGCGCGCCGACCGCCTCATCGCGAGCGGCCTCGCCACGCGCTCGGTCGCGGACGATGACGGTCGCGAGCGCCGGATCGCGTTGACCCGCAAGGGAAGGACGACCGCGGACCGGCTGATGCGCTCGCACCTGGCCCGCGAGGCCGAGCTGCTGGCCGGCCTGGGCGCGCGCGACCAGCAGCGGCTGGCCGACCTGCTGGCCCAGCTGCTCGAGCACGTCGAGCCGGAGGTCAGCCCTGCTGGCGCAGGTACCGGCCGAAGTGCGGCACGGTGAACGCGATCCGGCCGCGCTCGGCGCTGTAGACCAGGCCCTTCTTCAGCAGGGCGTCGCGCGCGGGGGAGAGCGACTGCGGCTTGCGTCCGAGCAGCTCGGCCACCGCCGACGTCGGCACGCCCCCGGGTGCACCTGCGGCCACGGGCTCGGGGTCGGAGGCCTCGACGTCCGCCATGGCGCGCAGGTACTCGCGCTCGCCCGGCGTCGCGCGCTCGTAGCGCGAGCCGAAGAAGCCGACCGCCAGCTCGCCCTCGGCCTCGGGCGCCGCCACCCGCACGTCGTCCGGGGTGATGGGGGAGCGCGGGGCGACGTCCCACGCGACCTTGCCGTACGCCTGGACGAAGTAGGGGTAACCGGCGGTCGCCTCGTACATGGCGTCGAGCGCGTCGTCGGTCCAGTCGGCGTCCTCGTCGCGGGCGGGGGAGCGCAGCGCGACCTCGGCGGCGGAGCGGTCGAGCCGGTCGATCCGCGCGTACCGGAACAGCCTCTCGCTGTACGATTTGCTGGCGCTCAGCACCGCCGGCAGGTGCGGCAGCCCGGCGCCGACCACGATGAGCGGCAGGCCCTGCTGGCTCAGCTCGTGGCAGGCGGCGCACAGGGCGCTGACGTCGTCCGGGCCGACGTCCTGCATCTCGTCGACGAAGACCGCGACGCCGCTGCCCCGCTCGGCGGCCAGCCCCGCGACGTCCCCGAGCAGCTCGACCAGGTCGATCTCGATGTCGCCGGAGTCGGCGCGGCCGGTGACGATCGGGACGTCGATGCCGGGCTGCCAGCGGTCGCGGAGCTTCGCGCTGGGTCCGGCGTCGCGCAGGGCGAACCCCTTGAGCACCCCCAGGACGTGGTCGGTGCCGTCGTCCGGGCCGGGGCGCCCCTGCGCCGAGCCGAGCTCGCGGACGGCGAGGTGCAGCGCGGCCGAGAGCTGGCGGCGCAGCGAGGTGTCGGGCCGGGCCTCGAGCTTGCCCGTGCCCCAGCCGCGCCGGACCGCCGCGCTGCGCAGCGCGCCGAGCAGCACTGTCTTGCCGACGCCGCGCAGCCCGGTGAGCACCAGGCTGCGCTCGGGACGCCCGCGCGACACCCGCTCGAGGACGACGTCGAAGGCGGTCAGCTCGCCGTCGCGGCCGGCCAGCTCGGGTGGGCGCTGCCCGGCGCCGGGGGCGTACGGGTTGCGGATCGGGTCCATGATCGGACCGTATCGGGCTGTCTAGCCCTGACCCGATACATCCGCAGAAACCCCCATCGGCGTGTCAGCCCCCGCCCTCGGCCAACCCCGCGCCGTCCCGCACCTACTTCAGAAGGTGGCCCCATCCGGCCGCGGTGAGGCCACCTTCTTGAGAAGGTGTGGGATCCGCGCCGGGCGAGGCGCTCGTACCGGTTCGTGACGCCTCACGCACTTCGTGCCCGAGGTGCGGGGTCAGATGACGCGCGGGGCGCCGTCGTCCGAGGTCATGGGCTTGCCGGCGAACGCCCAGGCCTTCATCCCGCCGGCGACGTTCACCGAGTCGACGCCCTGCGCGTTGAGCCACTGCGCCGCGCGGCCGGACCGGTTGCCGCTGCGGCAGATGATGTAGAGCGGGTCGGCCTCGGGCAGCTCACCGAGCCGTCCGGGCACCTCCGACAGCGGCACGTGCACCGCGCCGTCGACGTGCCCCGCGGCCCACTCGTCGGCCTCGCGCACGTCGAGCAGGACGGCGTCGGCGGGCAGGTCGGTGACGGAGATCTCGGGTGCGTCGCTCATGCGTCGATCCTCGCACGCACTGTCCGGACGACGTCCCCGCCGTCCACGACGTCCGCGCCACCCGCTACTTGAGCAGCCGTGACATGCGCCGGTCGGCCAACGGCTTGCCACCGGTCTGGCAGGTCGGGCAGTACTGCAGCGCCGAGTCGGCGAAGCTCACCTCGCGCACGGTGTCGCCGCAGACCGGGCAGGGCAGGCCGGCGCGACCGTGCACCCGCATGCCCGAGCGCTTGGCGTCCTTCAGCTCGGCAGCCGGCCGGCCGGACGCCGCGGCCATCGCCTCCGTCAGCACCGACCGCAGCGCCGCGTACAGGACGTCGACCTGCTCGTCGGTGAGGCTGGCCGCCAGCGCGTACGGCGAGAGCTTGGCGGCGTGCAGCACCTCGTCGGAGTACGCGTTGCCGACGCCGGCCAGCACCGACTGGTCGCGCAGCAGCCCCTTGACCTGGGTGCGGTGCCCCGCCAGCAGCGCCCCGAAGGCGGCCCGGTCGAAGTCCGGCGCGAGCGGGTCGGGCCCGAGCGAGGCGATCTGCGGCACCTGCTGCGGGTCGCGCACCACGTGGACCGCCAACCGCTTGCGGGTGCCGGCCTCGGTCAGGTCGAAGCCGGAGCCGTCGTCCAGAACGACGCGCAGCGCGATCGGGCTCTTGCCAGGTCGCAGCGGGGTCGGGTTCAGCTGCGGCGACCAGCGCAGCCAGCCCGCGCGCGAGAGGTGGAAGACCAGGTGCAGGCCGTCGACGTCCAGGTCGAGCCACTTGCCGTGCCGCGCGACCCCGGTGACCTCGAGCCCGGCCAGGGCGGTGGGCGGCGGGTCGAAGGTCTTGAGCACGTTGAACGCCGCGACGTCGATGCGCGCGACGACGCGGCCGACCGCGTTCTCGCGCAGGAACGTCGCGAGCCCTTCGACCTCCGGCAGCTCGGGCACGGCACGAGTCTGCCGCACGGCGGCGACGCTCTCACCTGTTCGGTCGATCATCGTCGGGCCCGCACCGGCCGAGGCATCAGGGGAGAGCTCATCCCAGGAGGCCTGCCGATGTTCCGAGTCACCCGACGGCTGCCGTTCGGCGCCTCCCTCGCCGGTGCGGCCGTCGTCGCGACGCTGGTCGGCGGCGTGCTGGTGCCGGCGCCCGCCCAGGCGGCGACGTCCACGCCGTCGCGCGCGAGCGCCGAGAGCGACTTCGCCGGCCGGATCAACGCCTCGCGCTCGGCCGCCGACCACGCCGCGCTGGTGCGCAGCACGGGGCTCAACACCGTCGCCCGCGCCTGGGCCGCGCACCTGGCGAGCACCGGCCGGCTCGAGCACAACCCGAAGGTGTGGAGCCAGGTCAAGGGCTGGCGCTACCTGGCGGAGAACGTGGGCGTGGGCAGCGACGTCGCGAGCCTGCACTCGGCGTTCATGCACTCGTCCGGGCACAAGGCCAACATCCTCGGCACGCGGTACACGCGCGTCGGCGTGGGGGTCGCGTACGGCCACGGGCGCACCTGGGTGGTCGAGGTGTTCGAGCGCCCGCTGGTGTCGAGGACCTGGACGCCGCCGACGATCTCGTACGGCCAGAAGGGCCCGGCGGTGCGCAACGCGCAGGTCAAGCTCCGGGTCAAGGCCACGGGCTACTTCAACCGCACCACCTGGCACAGCGTCCGGTCGTACCAGTGGCAGCACCGGATGAAGGTCACCGGCCGCCTCGACCCGCCCACCCGCAAGCGCCTGCACGTCTGACCTCCGCCGTCGCGGCTCGGCCGCAGGCGGCGCGACGGGTCAGGGGGGTGAGTCGTTCCAGGGCACGCGCGTCAGCAGCACGGTGACCCACCAGCACATCGCACCCAGCCCCACGACGGCCGCGGCCACGATCCGCCAGCGCCAGTGCGGGCTGACGCGCGAGCGAGCGTCGCGGGCGGCCAGGCTGGCCAGCGCCGCGGCGATCGGCAGGTCGAGCAGCAGGAACCGCCACATGCTGGTGATCGGCCGGACGACGGCCAGCAGGTAGAGCGGGTAGACGACGCCGAAGACGCGCAGCTCGATGACGAGCCACGCCGTGTGCCGCCCGACGAGGACGTGCAGCCCCACCGCCACGACGGCGAGCAGCAGCGCGACGCCGGTGATGCCGAGGCCGTCCCACGCCCAGGTGATCCACGGCAGGAACGGTCCGTCGGTGGGCTTCTGCCCCCACGCGGCCTGCGTCTCGAAGAACGCGCGCGGCACCCCGGTGGCGATCCCCACCACTGCCGGCCACACGAGCGCCGACGCTCCGGTGGCGACCAGCAGCCCGCCCCACGCCCAGAGCGCTCCCGTCGTCCAGGGGTCGCCGCGCCGGTCGCGCCAGCGCAGCCAGCCGTGCCAGAGCACCACGACGACGAGCGGTGCGGCGATCGCCCGGGTCAGCCCGAGCAGCAGGACGACGGGCACGCACCAGACGTACTCGCGCCGCACGAGCAGCAGCAGCGTCCCCGCCAGCAGCAGCGCCGCGAGCGCCTCGGTGTAGGCCACCTGCAGCACGGGCGCCGGCGGCAGCAGGCACCACAGGGCCACGGCGAGCACCGCCAGCCGGTCGTGCGCGTGACCTCTCAGCTGCGAGAACAGCCGCCAGATCACCAGCGCCGCGGCGGTCCCGGCGACCAGGTTGACCGCGCTGGCCGCCAGCGAGAACGGCAGACCGGTGAGCATGACGACCCGCACCAGCACCGGGAACAGCGGGAAGAAGGCCCAGCTGTTGTAGTCGACCGCGCCGACCGGTCCGTGCGGCAGCCGCTCGGGGTAGCCCTGCTCGGCGATCTGGCGGTACCACTCGCCGTCCCAGACCTGCACCAGGTCGAGGTAGTCGGGGTGCAGGTCGCCCACACCCGCGGGGTTCTGCCCCCAGCGCGCGGCGAGCTCGATGATGACGCCCGCCAGCACGCGCGACACCCCGTACGCGACGAGCACCTGCACCCACGCCGGCCAGGCGCGCGCCCGCTGCCAGGCCCGGGTCAGCAGGTCGCCGGCCGGACGTCGACGGGCGGGCGGTGCGGGCGGCGGCCGGACGTCGTCCGGCCGGGTCGTCGGGGTGCTAGGGCTCGACGGCGGGCTCGACGGCGCGGGCGTCCGCGCGTGCGCCGCCGCGTCGACCACGAGCCCTCCCGGTGCCGGGCAGGGCGCCGCACCCCACCGCCCGACCATGGTCGCACCGGACGCCGCACCGGGCCTCCCAGCCGTTGCGTCCGAAGATCTGGCCGCTGTGCCGACCGATGCTTCGGACGCAGGCCGTGGCCCAGCGGCCGTCAAGAACTAGGCGCGGGTGATCTCGTCGAGGACGGCGAGGTCCTCGGCGTCCGGGTCCCACGCCCCGGCGGCGACGTTGGCCTGCACCTGCTCGGGCCGCGTGGCCCCGGCGATGACGCTCGACACCGCCGGCTGCGCCGCCAGGCCGCCCACCGCGACGTCGAGCATCGAGAGCCCGCGCTCGTCGGCGAACCGCTGCAGCGCCTCGATCGCGTCCCAGTCGGCGCCGTCGAGCCGCTCGCGCTGCTCGGCCAGCCGGGTGCCCTCGGGCGCCGCCTCGCCGCGCTTGTACTTGCCGGTGAGCAGGCCGTACTCGAGCGGGAAGAACGGCAGGATCCCGACACCCACGTGCTCGCACGCGGGCACCAGGTCGTCCTCGGCCTCGCGGTCGAGCAGCGAGTACTTGTTCTGCGCGCTGATGAAGCGCTCGTAGCCGGCCGAGCGCGCGGTCCAGTCGGCGTCCACGACCTGCCAGCCGGTGAAGTTCGAGCTGCCGATCGCGCGCACCTTGCCCTCGAGCACCAGCTCGTGCAGCGCGGCCAGCGTCTCCTCGACCGGCGTGACGTCGTCCGGCGCGTGCAGCTGGTAGAGGTCGATCCAGTCGGTGCCGAGGCGGCGCAGGCTGGCCTCGACCGCCTTGCGGACGTACCGGCGCGAGCCGCGCACGCCCCAGTCCGGACCGTTCGCGCCGCGCATGTCCATGCCGAACTTGGTGGCCACGACGACGTCGTCGCGGCGCGAGCCCAGCGCCCGGCCGAGCAGCTCCTCGCTCTGGCCGAGGCCGTAGATGTCGGCCGTGTCGAACAGCGTGACGCCGCACTCGAGCGCCGCGTCGACCACCGCCCGGGTCGCGTCGGCGTCGATCCGGGTGCCGAAGGCGTTGCAGCCGACGCCGACGGTGCTCACCACCAGCCCGCTGTCGCCGAGGGGCCGGTACGTCGTCGTGGGAGCAGCCATGAGCGCAGCCTCGCACGGGGCGCGGTTCGGGGCGAGGTCGGCTAGTCCCCCTGCGAGCGACGGGTCGACCGACGGGTCGAGCGCAGGAACCACAGCCCGAGCACCGGCAGCACGAGCGGCACGAACCCGTAGCCCGAGCCGTACCCCGACCAGACGGTGGCGTCGGGGAAGTCGTCGGGCTGCACCAGGCTCAGCGTGCCGACGACGAGGACGCCGACGAGCTCGACGCTGCACGACGCGGTGGCGACGCGCACCGACGTCCGGCCGCCGCGTGCCAGCGCGACCGTCGCCACGACGTAGACGACGGCGGCGAACGCCGACAGCACGTACGCGAGCGGCGCGCGGTCGAGCTGGGTGGCCAGCTGGTAGGCCGCGCGGGACGTCGCGGCGACGGCGAACAGCGCGTACACCGCGACCAGCACGCGACCCGGTCCGCGCCGGGTCGCCGGACGGTCGTCGCTCATCCCTGGCCGCCCCAGATCTGCTGCAGGCGGGCGAGCAGCACGGCGTCGACCAGACCGGCGACGACCAGAACCCCTGTGCCCCAACGACTCTGCTCGGCCCGCGACCAGACCACCGCGACCGGGAGCACGAGCAGCACCCCCACCAGGTAGGCGACGAACAGCACGCCCGGCACGTCGCGGTCGGTGGTCGCGAGCATCACCACCCCCACGACGAGCTGGACGACGAACCCGGCCTCCACGACGGCGGCCGCGAGGAGCGTGCGGGGCCCGGCCGGTCGGTCGCGCCAGGCCAGCAGCGCCGTGCCGAGGGCGAACGCCAGCGAGGCGACGGCCAGCACGAGGGTGAGCGGTGCGGTCACGCGTCCATGCTCGCAGCCGGGGCGCCGACCCCGGCGAGCGCCTCGGCCACCGCGGCGTCCAGGCGCAGCGCGCCTCCCTCGGCGACCCAGCGGTCCCACTCCTCGGCCCCGGCGTGACCGCGCGCGACGGCGAGCTTGGCGTCGACCTGCTCGCGGTCGGGCAGGGGGAGGGGCAGCTCGTGGGCGGCCCGCAGCGCGTCGGAGGCCCCCGACAGCCGGGCCGCCTCGCGCCACTCGCCGCTGTCGCTCGCGACGACGCAGGCCAGGTCGACGATGTCCAGGGTCAGGTCGACGTCGCCGAGCGCGACGGCGTCCGGTGCGTGCGCGGCGAGCTGGTCGCGGGCCTCGGCGGTGCGGCCGCTGCGCACCATCAGCCCGGCGATGTTGATCTGGTCGACGGCGAGCCCCCACGTGTCGCCGAGCTCGGCGTCGATCTCGCTGACCTCCTGCAGCAGCACGATCGCGCGGTCGTGGTTGCCGACGTCCGACTCGACGGTCGCGAGGTTCGACAGCGGGTTGGCCAGCCGCTCGCGCACGCCGGCCGCACGCGCGACCTCGACCGCTCGGGTCAGCAGGTCGATGGCGGTGCTCGGGTCGCCGAGGCTGCGGTGCGCGACACCCAGGCTGTTGAGCTCCATCGACTCGCGGCCGGGGTCGCCGACCCGCTGCCAGTAGGCCAGGCAGCGCTCGAGGGTCTCTCGGGCCTGGTCGGCCTCGCCGTGCTGCAGCATCAGCACGGCCAGCCCGTGCAGCGACACCATGAGCTCGGTCGACTCGCGGCCGTGCGCCGCCTCGACCGCGCGGCTGAGCCAGCGACGGCCCTCGTCCTGGTACCCGCAGGCGTACCAGAACCAGCTCAGCTGGTGGCAGATCCGCAGGGCGACGGCGACGTCGTCCGGGTCGGGGGCGGTGCCGGGCTCCTCGACGCGCAGCGTCCAGCGCAGGGCGGCGCGCAGGTTGTCGAGGTGGAACTCGATCGCCTCGCGGGCCATGACGAAGGCCTCGCCGCGCAGCTGCGGTCCCCACCGCTCGGCGAAGCGGCAGTAGTACTCCGCGTGCCGTCGGCGGGTGGTGTCACCGTCCGGGTCCTCGGCCAGCCGCGCGCGGGCGAAG